>CAKURL010000005.1 GCA_934675685.1 uncultured Candidatus Melainabacteria bacterium
CAATAATGTTGATATTGCTTATTCTCAATTGAACAACGCAATAGGGATACCTTTTTGTGACCCTTATATGATTGATGTGAGCTTAAAATATGAACCTGTAAAAATCACTATGAAAGAAGCGGTAGAAATCGCAAATGAGTCAAGGCCGGATATCAAAACTGCAATGCTTAATGTGGATAACGCAAATCAACAAGTGAAGTTGTCTTGGAAAAGTTGGCTTCCTTCTTTAGAATTTCAAGCAAACTACGCAAAAGGGGGCGTTGATAGCTTCACTGCTCGAGAATGGTACAACTACGGGGGCTTTTTAGTTTTTCCTACGGTGAACCCTGTTTTAATCGGTACGCAAATCAAAGAAGCAAAAGCAGCTTATAAACAAATGCAATATAATACAAAAGCCCAAATAAACGACATCTATTATGAAATACAAACAGTTTATACGACTTTGAAAAACACTAAAGCTCAAATTCCTGTGATGAAAGTGGCTATGGATAAAGCCCAAGAAAACTATGAAATCACATCTGGAAAATATAAAGTGGGCTATGGAAATGCGATAGAATTAAAAGATGCACAAGTAGCATTAGCAACAGCAAAATTGAATTATTACAAAACAATTTTTGATTATAATTCTGCAAGAGCAAACTTAGAAAAAGCAATCGGACAAACTCTAAAAGCAGATAACAGCGAGCTTATAGATAATCCGCAAGATATTTAATCTTTTGCTATTTTTTCTAGTAAATTTTGCGCAAAATTCAATTGTGAATCGTTGCCCAAGGTGAAATCTTTGTGGCTGATTGTGACTTCGTAATCAGGCTCAATTCCTTTTTTGTTTATATCTTCGCCTTTTGGGGTTAGATATCTTGCAATAGTGAGGTTCATGCCAGTTTTGTCGGGCAAAGAAAAGACTTTTTGAACAAGCCCTTTGCCATAAGTCGTGGTGCCCACTAAAATCGCTCTTTTGTTGTCGTGGAGCGCAGAAGACAATATTTCAGAAGCAGAAGCGGAGTTGTTATCCACTAAAACCACAATCGGGTTATCATAAATGCAGCCTTCGTCTTGGGCAGTATAAGTGTTTTTCTTTCCTTGGCGCGCGATTACTTGGACAATTGTTCCTTTTTTCATAAACAAATTTGAAATTAAAATCGCGTTTTGGAAAAGCCCGCCTGAGTTTCCTCTTAAATCTAAAATAAGCCCTTTTGTGTCTTTGAGGCGATTTAGGGCGACTATAAAGTCGCTTGGAGTGTCGAGGCCGATGAAGCTTAAAATCCTAATATAGCCAATGTCGTTATTTAGTTTTTTAGAAACGACAGTTTTGACTTTGATTTCGTCTCTTTTTACTGTTTTATTCAGCTTTTGAGTTCCCCTCAAGATTTCAAGGTTCAAAGAAACGTTGATGTCTCCTCTGATTAGCTGTGCTACTTGATAGACTGATTGGCCGTTCACGTCTTGGTCATTGACTTTTAAAATGATATCCCCTGCTTTTATGCCCGAAAGGTATGCAGGAGCGTTTTCTAAGACATTTACTATATAGATTTTTCCTGAAATCGAAGCTATATTTATCCCTATTCCATATAATTTCGAATTTATCGCAGAATTTTGCTCTTGGAATTCTTTTTCTGACATGAATTTTGAATAAGAATCGTCTAAAGAAGCAATCATGGAATTAATCGCTAAAGCCGCGTCCTCTTTGGTTTTTATTTGCTTTGCATATCTTTTTTTCCATTTTGACCAGTTTTGGTCGTTTAGGTCTCTTGAATAATAATTTGTCTTAATTACTTGCCAACATTCTAAAAAGAGCTCTTTTGGAGTCGCTTTTTCGTAATTTAGGGAGTTGATTTCAGAGACGTTATTAATTCTATTTATTTGTTTGATTTTAAAATTTTTATAAGTTATGAAAAACAAAATTAAGACGCACACAAAAAGTGCGGCAAACTGCTTCATTATTCTTTTGTTGTATTTGAATTTCATAATTATTTTTCTTCGCCGTTGGCTAAAAGTCTATATCCACCACCATAAATTGTCTTTATGTATTTGTTTTTTGTGTCTGAAATTTTGTCGATTTTTTTTCTTAAATGCGTGATATGCACTCTGATTGTGTCGATGTCGTCATCTTGTTCGTAGCCCCAGACTTCTTTTAAAAGTTCTTTTGAAGAAACCATAGAGCCTTCTTTTTGCATTAAAACATTTAAAATATCAAATTCTATTGGCGTCAATTGGGTCTTTTTGTCTTTGATTTGAACACTATAGCTTTCAGGAATTAAAGTGATATCTCCCCTGGACAAAATTTCTTTCACTCTAAGAGACTGCAATTCTTGCCCAGAGCGGTTTAAAAGGGCAAGCACGCGCGCTTTTAATTCTTCTATTTCAAAAGGCTTTGTCATATAATCATCTACGCCTGAATTAAAGCCTTCTAATTTGTTGTTTAATTCTCCCAAGGCTGTGAGCATAATGATTGGAGTTTTTTCAATCATCGGAGTTTGGCGAATTTTTTGCGCGATATCAAACCCGTTTACTGCTCCCATCATGACGTCTAAAATAACTAAAGAAGGGAGCTCTTGCTTGATTAAAGCAAAACCTTTGATTGGGTCTGTTGAATAAAGGCAATTGTAGCCCGCAAGCTCAAGGTTTATCTTTATAAGTTCGCAAATTGCTATGTCGTCATCAATAATTAAAATCTTGTTCATATTAAAATTTTATATCTAAAAAAAATTATAAAATTAATTATTTCTAAATCTTTACAAGAAAAAATTAAATTTTTTCTAAAATGACCAAATTTCTTTCATACTCTTCTTTTAAAGGGAGTCTGTAGTCTATGATTTTAAATTTTGCGTTTTTATATTTTTGTTTAAATTTTTGAATTTCTTCTTTATGCCCTTTGGATTTATAAATCACAAAATTGCCTCCGGAATTCAAATGTTTTTTGGATAGTTCCCAGATATTTAAAATTTCGCCCACTGCCCGAGATAAAATCAAATCGACATTTAAAGGTAATACGTCTTCTATTCTGGAATAAGCGATTTCAAGGTTTTCTAGGTTCAATTTTTCTTTTATTTCTTTAATGAAATTGATTTTTTTAATCCTAGAATCGTTTGCGATTATTTGAAGGCTTGGAAAGCAAATCGCCAAAATGACGCTTGGAAAGCCGCCTCCTGTGCCCACATCAAGGATTTTTTTGTGGAGCAAAAATTTGTCCCATTTAAAAATCGAAAGAGAATCAAAAACATGTTTTTCAAACAAAACATTTGTGTCGTTTTTGCTCATCAAGTTCGTGTGGGAATTATATTCCAAGAAAATTTCTTCCCAAGCGCAAAGCTTTTCTAAGATATTTTCTTCTAAAGTTAAACCCAAATTTTCCTTTAGGATTTCTATTATTTTTTCTTTATTATCTTTTATCATATTTTTCCATTATCGCAATAAATTTGTCGTGGTCAAGGCGAATTTTTATATCTTTAATCCTTGAATTTATGCGCTCGATGTTTTCTTTGTCTTTGAGCTCGATTAAAAGTTTTTTAGAATTCAAGAAATTTAAAAGCGCAGATTCATCTTTTCTTTGGTCGCAATAGTATTCTCCGACTTCAAAATAGATAATTGCTTCTTTGAATTTGTCTTTTAGCTTTAAAGCTGTGTCTAGCGCTTGCTTATAATAGCCAATCGCCGAGCTTGAGTCTATTTTAGAATATAAATTAGCTAATTCTTTTTGAGAAAAATAAACATTTTCTAAGTCGTTATTGTCGAGGTCAAATTGAAGGGCGAGCTTCAAAAATTCGCTTGCTTCTTTGAATTTAGAAGCTTCTATGTAGATTTGAGCTAAATTTACCAAAGAAACAGAATAATATTTATTTTCTCTTATTTCTGAACTTGTTAAATAGTTTTTTTGATAATATTTTATAGCGTTTTCGCTATCTTGGTTTTCGTCATACAAAACAGCGAGCCTGTAATATGCTTTTGAAACGAGTTCTTTGTTTTTCCCTAAAGACAAAGAAAGCCCTCTTTCGTATTGTTTTATTGCATCTTTTAGGTTTGCTTGGGCTTCTTCAATTTCTCCTAATTCCAAAAATGCCCTTGCTCTATAGTTTGAGCTATTTTGCTCGCTATAGGCGATTTGCTCAAATTGTGTTTTTGCGACGTTGATTTTATAAAGCCTTTTATTGAAAGAAGCAACTAAAAATTCGATTTCGCACCTTCTTGTGTCTTTATTTTCTCTACAAGTTTTGTAGGCTTCTTTATAACATTTATATTCAAAATCAGTATTATTTAAAGCTTGGTAGTTTTTTGCGAGCATTAAAAGAATTTCTATTTTAAATTCTTCTTGTTCGTCTGTTTCTTGCGCTCTTTTCAGCTCTTCTATGGCTTCATTATATTTATAATTTTTGTTTAATTCGCGAGCAGAATTAATCAAAGAGATGATAAAATTAGTATTTTTTTCTCTTAATTCTTCGTCTAGCCTTTTTTGAAAGCTCAAAGGCGAGTTTTCGCTTTTAGAAGAAGCGTCTTTTAAGAGAGCTTTTCTTTCTTTGATTTTGTCTAGTTTTTCTTTAAGTTTGTTTTTTTGGTTTTCTTTTGTGTTCCAAGAGTTGAAACCCAAATAAGGCAAGTTTTTGCTTGCTTTTTGCGAAGTCGTAATTGAAGGCATGAGGCTTTTGAAGTCTTCGATTTCTTTTCTGATGGATTCTCTAGAAAGCCTTAAAAGCCTGTCTTTTGGGCTTTTTGTGAGCTCTAGCTCGTAGATTTGGATTAAGTTTTTGTAGTTTGTGATTTTTTCTTGGATTGAAAAAGTAGGTAAGACATATTGTTTAAAATAGTCTTTGACATAGATTTCGTCTTCAAAACAAGAAACCAAGAAATTATTTTTCAAATATTCAATATATTCAACTTTTCCAACGCCATAATTCTTGATAAATTCAAGGCTCACAGGGTGCGATAACAAGCAAAGAGTTCTGAAGGAGGAAAGATAGATGTTTGGAGTTAAAGAGATGAATTTTGCAATCAAAAATTGCTCATAAGTTTCTTTGTTTAAAGTGGTTTTTCTTTCGTATTCGTCTATTAAATCCATAAGTTCTATGTTTGTAGTAGAGCAATATTTTAAGCTCATTTTTAAATAAAGCTCAAGCCCCAAGGTTGTTTCATAGACTTTGTCTTTGAAATCTTGTTCATAAGGTTTATCCAAAGCTGTCAATTTGTCTTCAAATTCTTCTTTTGAAAGATTTTTGAAGCTCAAGCTTTGGACTTTTGTTTGTCTATATCTAAAAATATTTTTTTCTTGAGTTCTTGAAGTTATGATGATTTTGACATTGTCGAAGCTTGCTAAATGTGACAAAAAGTTTACAATTTCAATATTATTTTCGATACATTCAAAATTTTCTATGACAATCAGGCATGGAATGTTTAAAGATTTAAAATAATGCACGACTTTGTCTTCAAAATTGTCTGTTGTAAACTTTTTTAAAGATATTTTAGACGACATGGAAAATTTTCTAAAATCGTCGTAGAAGTTCAAAAGAAAGTCATTTATCAAAGAATTTTTGAAGCAAAAATGACGAAATATTAAGGTTTCTTGCTTTAGCTCTTTAAGCGCCATATCAACGGTTTCGCTTTTTGCGCAGCCTTTTGGACCCGAGACGAAAAGTAAGTCGAAAGTAGAGGTGCAAAAATTTAATATTTCATTTATAATAGAACTGTTAAATTGAAAAAAGCCTTGTGTCATAATATCATTGTATAAATTTACGAAGATATTTGCAATAGGATAAAAAACATCAGTTGTATCGTTTTTGAAAATTGTCATAGCCCGAAAATGTTGATTAGGTGTATATTTTACGGTTATTACATGTATTAAGAAATGTTAAAAAATAATTATTCTAAAGGCAAAAAAATCAATTTAGTGTTGTTTATATATTTGTAAAGTTGTTTGGGGTAAAAATGCAACAAGTTAGCAGCGTAAATTTAGAAAAACTTCCAACAAACGGGTATTACGTTTCAAAAGAAGACAAGAAAAAACAATATTTTCAAAACGAATCACATATACACAAACAAAATGCTTTGACGGGAATTAAAACAAGCGCTCATAAGCTTTATAACGACGTTTTCACATATTTCCCTAAAGGCTTTAAAGGTTCTAAAAACAGTGATTTTTATGAATTTTTGTCCATGGGGCTTGTGCCATATTTGATTGGCGGAGCAACCATGATTGCGACATATAGCGCTGCAAATTCTGCATTTAAACCATCTGACGCAGGCGCTGCTGCGAAGGTGGCTCGAAATTCTGCTGCCGGGATTGTTTTATATGGCCTTGGCAAAGTTGCTTCAAGAAAACTTTCTCGCTCGTTGATAAATATGTCGACAGGCGTTAACTTAGATTTAAAATATTTAAACAAAGCCTATGAAGTGCCTGAACTTGGGCAAGACAAGGGCTTGGTTCGCGTTCAATACCCCGGAGTTTACGATTCTTCTGAATTTCCAAGAACAGATTTAATAAAAAAAGACGCTGAATTATTCCACGACGACAAAAATTACCACGACGACAGAATTGCAAGAAAGATGGGCTATAAGGATAGATTAAATGCCCCAGAGCAAATCGTAAACAAAAAAGTTAGAGAATTAAAAGTCAGAGCAGGTGCTATGGAAAATATTTTAGGATATATTCCTGCTGCTTTGGGTGTGGCTTTGGGCGCACAAAAAAGTTTCCAAAATCTCAAAATTGAAAAAGTTTTCAACTTTGACGAAGCAAAAAATTTAGACAAAGTTGACTTCAAAGCAATTAAATCAAACTTGTTTAATCCTGTTAAAACTTTGAAAAATTCTTTCGTAGAATTGTGGCAAGGAAACGGAAGAAACTTAATCACTAAAAACTTCGGAAAAGCTTTGATAATTGGCTCAGTTGCAGCTACATTATTGAACTGGCTTGTTCCAACTCTTGCTTTCAAGAAAAAACCGGATACATTGAAATCCAAAATTGATACTAAAAAAGAATACGAGGTATGCTAATGTCATCAATAAGCCCTCTTTTACAATCAAGAATAAGACAACAACAATATCAATTTTCCGACAATGGCAGAGTAGAAAACCATGAGGAAATATATAAAGATTTGCAAAAACACGCAAACGACGTAAAGCCAAACGAAGCAAAAGCAAAGCTTATCAAACAAGGCCCTGTGTCGGCTGCTTTTTCTGCCGTTAAAGATACTTTCCAAGATGGAAAGAACTTTAAAAAAGCAGTGAAAACAGGAAAATTAGGCGACAACAACTTAGGCCGTTTGAACGATTTAGGCATGAAGCTAGGGGCTGTTGCGATTGCAGCTTATCTTGCTTTAAACAAATCTCAAACTAAAACAGAATCAATCATGAAATTTGTTGGTGGTGGTACGTTCTTTGCGACTATGGCTTTATGGCCAAAGCTTGCAATCAATCTTCCGGCTAGAATTGTCCATGGCTTCAACATCGGCCAAAGATATACAAGCGCTCAAGGTGACAAAAAAGATTTCTTCTTAGACAACCAATTCTTGCCTTGGGACGCATATTCAAAATATGAAATGTCTGAAATCGGCTCTCGCACAGGAATTGATTTTTATAGCGACAATGGCGAAGAAAAAATCAGAAGAAAAATGCAAAAAACTGCTCTTCAAAACAGAACCCTTTGGATGGCAACAGCAGGCTTTGCAACTCCTTTGATGACTTCTTTGGTGGGCAATGCAGTTGAGCCTAAAATTAAAGATGCAGTTATCACAAAAGGCTATGAAAACACAAGAAATATCATTCAAGCAGGCGCCTTAGGAGAAAAAATAGCAGGGTCAGACACTCTTGTTCGAAACAACAAAGCTATTCAAGCTTTGTTTAATCAATATGAAGGTAAAGAATTTGACGATAAGTTCTTCTCTACATTAGCCGACATGTTGCAGCTTCACGCTCCGGAATATAAAACAAAAATGACAAAAGACGGTTTGGCTCTTGTAAAAGGCAAAGATGGTCAATTTGTTGCGGTCGAAGCTCCTTTGTTTAAAAGCGCCGATGACGTTAAGCCAATTGCGAAATTCTCCGGCAATATCGATGAAACAGTTGTTGCTTTGAAAAATATGCTTGCTTCTAGCAGCGCTTTTGATATGGAAAAATTAGAAGCTCAATTGAAACAAACAAGAGACAAAAAAATGCG
This sequence comes from uncultured Candidatus Melainabacteria bacterium, assembly GCA_934675685.1. GTDB lineage: Bacteria > Cyanobacteriota > Vampirovibrionia > Gastranaerophilales > Gastranaerophilaceae > RUG14156. The sequence continues at coordinate 8,141 of CAKURL010000005.1, forward strand.
CGTATTGGGCGAAGATAAAGTTAAAAATATCTTAGCTGCTTTAGGTAACAACCCAACAGAAGAAGCTTTACGAGAAACTTTAGAAAACAATAATGTTCCAAAACAATTAATAAATTCTCTTGTTACAAGCACAAGAAAAACAAAAGCAAAAGATTCAAGCGAATTTTTAGAAGAAGTTTTAAAATACAATACAGATACAGTGGGCGAAGTTCGAGGAAGAATTAAAGCTTATATCGATTTATTGAACCCTGTAATTGGTGCAAGAGATGAATCTGTTTATACAAGAGAATATAGAGACGCTCTTGGTAATTTATATGCTCAAATGGATCTTCCATACAAAAGCATAAATGGCAAACCAAGCTTGAAAAATATCCACTCAAGCACAGAAGCCATAACTGAAACATTGTCTGATTATTTCTCTGCTCAAGTGGAAAAAAACCCAAGAGGTTCTGAAAAATATACTAATTTCTTAACTGGGCTTTTGAGCGAAAATAAAGCAAGAACCGAATACAATGTTAGTGGTTTTGCAAAACTTTTAAATAGAATTTCTAATAAAGAAAATAAAAATGTCTTTGATGAATTTTTCTTGAAACACATCGCTCCAAATATTCAAGAAAGAGCTTTGAAAAAAGTAGACGCTGCGATTGAAACTGCTTCTGCAATAAAAACAGAAAAAGAAGAAGTTGTAGATGCACTTTTAGAAAACAAAACTTTTGAAGCAGTTATCCCGGATAGCCTAAGAAATCCTTTGACAGACGCAATTTTTGGCAAAAAAGAAGGTACACCAAATTCTATCGTAAAAGCAGTTAGAGATTTCTGCTCAAATGAAAGAGTTAATTTGACCAGCGTTGAGACCGCTCCTATCCTTTGCGCAAACTTTGCTGCCGGCTTGAAAAACAAGAAATTCGGCAATCTTACAGCAGGCGATATCGAAGTCATTGAAAAACTTTTATATGGCGGTAATATTTCTTATAGAAATAACCAACTTTTCCTTGCAAACGAAAAAGAATACAATAGAATTATTGATATGATTTTGAAAGAAAGTGGATTTAATGAAGAAGAAACCGTAATCAAAGATATCAAACAAAGAGTTGCGGATTTGAAAAATTTATCTGGAAGTAACGACGAAAAATATAGACGTGCAGTTGCTTTGGACTCTCAATTCAAAACATTCTTAACAAATAAATTTAATAACAAACACTGGGAAAGAATTTTTATTCCTGCGGCATTGGTGCTTGTTGGGGTTACCCTTTTAGTTCAACCATTCTTTGGAAACATCAAAAAAGAATACCCTGACAAAGGCAGACAAGGAGGCAATAAATAATGGAATTTACTAAACCAATCAGCCCATTTTTGGCTCAAAAAATAAAACAGATGAGCGCACAAGAAAATATTCAAAAAGCTCCTGAAACAAAAGCGCAAGTTCAAAATCAAGAACAATATCCATACGACGCAAGAGTGAGCCAAAGCGCTTTAGCTCAAAATCAACAAATCCTTGCCCCAAGAAGAGTGGCTGGTGTCACAGACGCACAAGCTCGTGTCCCTGGGTATAAAAATAATTTAAAAGAAATGTTGACTACAAATAAAGCTTCTATTATTGCTGTTATTCCAAGAATCATGAATGCCCAAGACCTAGACGGTAATGAACTAATTCAAGGAAACGAAAAAGCCGGAAACTTTGTTAACGCAGTAGGTAGACTTGATGAGTTTGTGGATTTAGGTTTTAATACTCAACACATGCTTCCAATCCACCCACCAGGAAAAACAAAAGCCATGGGTACAGCAGGCTCTTTGTATGCTCCTGCGGACTTTTTGACTTTGGACCCTGAGCTTGTTGACGAAAATCCTCCAAAAGAAGCCAGAGAAAAAATCGAAAAATTATACGAAGAAAAAACAGGCAGAAAACTAATAAAAATGGACAAAAACGACCCAGAAGTCGCTTTTGCTCAATGCAAATATTATCTTGACGAATGCCACAAACGCGGAATAAAAGTTATGTTAGACTTGCCTTCTTGCGCGAGTGTTGATTTTGCAAAAAAACACCCTGAAATGATGGCAGTAGAAGCTGATGGCAAAGAAAAAGTGCCAAAAGGCTGGCAAGATATCAGAATGTTCAAGCCTTTTGAAGACGAACAAAATCGTTCTTTGAACAAAGACCTATTAAACTTGCATAAAAAATACGTTGATATGTGCGTGGACTTGGGTTTTGATGGCATAAGAGCAGACGTTGGCAGGGCAAAACCTGTGGAATTTTGGAATGTAATTATTAACTATTCCCATGCAAAAGACCCTCAATTTGGTTGGCTTGCTGAAACTTATACCCATGAAGACGCTTCTCCACAATTGAACATGCCATACGACAGACCACAAGAACTTTTGGAAGTTGGCTTCGATAGCTATTATGGTCAATACCACATCTTAAACGAATGGACAACAAACCAACAATTATACGATTACATCAAAGAAAACATCGATTTGAACAACGAAATCGGTGCTTCTTGCGGGTCTAAATCTTTGATTGGCGACGTCGAAACCCACGATGACACTTCTCAAATTTCTAAACTTGGTCCTTCTTGGGTTAAATACACTACAATTTTGCAATCTATGTTGCCTCAAGTTTGTCCTTATATGGTAGACGGAAACCAAACAGGTGACTATTTCATGTATCCTTACGACCATGCTTTAGTTAAAGATACTCAAACAGACAACCACGAATGCACGGTTCACACAGGAAGAATTGATATTTTCAACAAATCGAGAAAACCAGGGGGCGATTTCCCTGATATCGCGGAAGTTGTTAAACAAGCTTTTGGTTTGAGAAACAACAACTACAATAATATTAATAAAAATTCTTCTACAAAATTAGTAATGGCAAATCCGCAAGACGTCATCGCAAAAGGTTCGTTCATTATTCTTCCGAATAACAATTCTCAAATTGTTTCTTTCGCAAGACATAAAGACGGCAAAACCTTGTTGTTCATTGGAAACATGGACGTAAATAACAAAGTTGGCGGCAAAATCCAAATCCCAGGATTGAAAGCTGACCAAAAATTCCAAAATTTAATGCCTCAATATAGTGGCGACGCGAAATTCCAAAACAACAAAGATGGCTCTGTGACTGTTGAATTGGCGCCAAGCAGAGCGTGCGTTTTTGAAATTGACGATAAAGATATCGAACAACTTTCTCAAGAACAAAACGTTTTACAACAAAGATATTTGAAATAAAAAAGTTAAACTTAAACAAAATAGGGAAGAATATAATTAGAAGGATAAGCAATGGATTTTTCAATTAAAAATATACAAAGTAAGAAAAATTTGAATTTTACCGGATTGAAAGGTGCGCTGGACGTTCAAAATAATCAGGTATTTCGTTTCGTTGCGCCTCCACATAAAAAAGATGAAAACGTCACTTTAGAAGTTGCCTTGCTTGATTTTAACGATGAATTGGGCGAATTAGAAAGACCTTCTGATGACGGATTTATTGATACAATCATAGATAACAATGGGCAAGAAAAAGCCTTGAATTTTGATTCAACGGGAATTATAGATATCCCCCAAAAAGATTTCACCGATTTGACTTCTGGTTTTGCATACAGATACAAAATCACAGATAAACAAGGAAATTTTTTAAGATATGAATTGGATAAATCTAAAACGACTCCAATTCAAGGCTCAAAAGAAAAAGCGAACATAATTTCCGCAGGAGCAAACTATGGCGTTACTCCAAAAACAGGAAACATGTATCACATCTATAAAGATTCTTATGGAATTGTAGATGAAGCAAATAAAAAGCTCCAAAACCCACAAGGAAGCGATTTTGTAAGAAACCATTTCAACAGACTGGGTGGCTCCACAAAAGGCATTTTATATGTCTTAAAAAATACTGACGAATTGGCTCCTTATAGATATATCATGTCCACTCCTGATATTGGCGCGGACAACACTTCTTCCCATGGTTATTGGCCAAACAATTTATATCAATCTAATGACATCGAAGCTTTTGAAGACTTAAATGTTGAATTGTTTAAGCAAGGAAAAGGCTACATCGCAGATGGTGCTTTCACTTCTCAAAGTTTGCAATCTCCTATATTGCACCATGTTTTGAAATGGGGAAAACAATCTCCTTTCTATAATATGTTGAAAATAGATGGCAAATTGAAACTCGGAATTCTCCCAAATATTTTTAAAAGAACTCCTGAAGCCTTGAATAATGTTGCAGTTAGAGTCGTAAACAACCCTTATAGAATAAATTACGACAAAACAAAGCCTACATACATGCAGTTTTATGATAAACGTCTTGCGTCTAATGAGCAATTAAGAGATAACACAAAATTAATCGAAAAATATGGCAAAGCTCCAGAAGATCACTACGAAATCACAACAAATAACGACTCTGTTTATCCATTCTATTTTGAATTAGATCCAAGGGGCGAAAAAATAAAAACTTTCAGCCTTATGGACACTTTAGGTTACAAAGAAATCATTAAAAATCAGCCTGATTTCTTTGATTTTGAAAATTTCACAGTTACAGATAGAGCGGACGCTTCGGGCGCTACTTTCTGGTCTGGGAATAGAGATTTAGTTAAATTGAACCTTTCTAACCCCGACCTTGCGGATAGAGAAAATATCCAAGGCATGAAAAACGCAAGAAATTATCTCTATGGTGTTGCGACTTTCTGGACAGAAGACATTCAATCCAAGCTCATTTTAGAAGCAGCTAAGCTTCCAAAAGATGAACTTAAAAAAGTTGCTTTGGCGAACGATATTTCAAGCGAAAGATTTAATGAAATCGAAAAAAATATCGATACAAGCTCTCATTTAACATTAGAAGAAGGAAAAACTATTCAAGATTATGTTAAAGCCTTTCCTTTGCAATCAATTGAGACAAGCCCAGAGTTGAGTGCAATTTTTGCTCAACCATCTTTCAATGCAGAATTGTTTGACCCAAAAACTTTAGAATACGTTGTAAAAACAGTAAATTCTATACTTGATGGTGCAATTCCTGATCAATATAAAGATAACGATGAATATAAACAATATGTAGTAAAAACTTTTGCAAACAAAGCGATAAAGACAGTCTTGAGTGCTTCTATGGGCCCTGCTGTTTTAGATAGCAAAAATAGAAAATTTATTAAAGAAAACGTTAAAAATGTGTCTTTGCCTTCTATGATGAGTGCATATCCGATAGATATGAAAGACGAAAGAGACCAAGTTGTCGCTTTTATTAAAAACAACATGGGCTTTGCAAATTTGAGCGATTTTTCTATGGAAGTCAAAAACGAATTAAAAGGAATTTCCTTAGAAGATTTCAAATTGGCTGAATCTATTGTGGAACAAAGCAGAGCTGGCTTAAACTGGAGGTTTGACGCCGCAAAAGACATAGGTGATATGGATTCTGTTGGGCGCTCTGTGGGCTCTAGCGCTAAATCATTCAGCGACATCTGGGACGGCGAAAACGGTGTCGAAGCTTTTTGGACTAATTTTATCGACGAAATAAGAAAATATAATCCAAGTGCATATATAATCTCTGAAATCACAGATTTTTGGTCTTTCAACAATCAAGATGGAACAAATTACTCTAGCTTTGATCCAAAAATCGCAAATGCAAATAGAACCTTATACCCTGAAGGCACTCCTTTCGAAAGAGAAATTCCTCGTTTGAAAGAAGCTCGTTTCTTGGAAAATTCAGGCTCTACCACAAGCTCTAACTATGAAGCTTGTTTTAACAATCTTTCTAAGTTTATCGGGGTTCAGCCGGAAGATGGCTCTGACGTTTCTTCTGCTTCCGGAGATGTTAAAGCTCTTAAAGACAAAATTGACCAATTTATCGGGATTAACCAGCCAAACATTGCGCTTTTGTCTCATACTTTTGTAGATAACCATGATAAACCTCGTCTTGCGCATTGTTTGCCTTTGAATATGCAATTATTCCTAAGCAAAAGCAAAATGGCAGACAACGAAGAATATAGAAAATTGGCTCTTCAATTGACTCAAAGACCAGAAAAAGATATTAATAACATCTGCTCTGAAGCTGTCGCAGTGGGGGATATGTTCAACAGACAAATAGATAGAACAGTCAAAAGCGAAGACGAAAAACAAGCGCTAAAAATGGCGCTTCAAGACTTAGTGAATGGCAGAAAAGCGCCAAAAGAAAAGCCAAACTTCAAAAGAGCGCTTGCGTTTGGGGTTGCTCCTTATGAAGTTACTATAAGAGACTTGTTTAAAAATTCTGGAATTTATTACACTCAAGAAGACTTAGACAAATTCCACTATGGAATTATGAAAGATTCTCTAAAAGGGCTTGTTGCTTTGAACGAAATGATGTGCGCAATTACAGGAACGCCTACAATCTTCAATGGCACAGAATTTGCCCAAACAGGCTATGAAACATCTTCTAAAAATGCTTATGTTGGAAACCGCGGCATTATTCGCCACGACTTAAAAGACAATCCATTTTATAAAGATTTTTATAACCAAATGACTGCTGTCTCTTCAATGTATCAAAAACCAGAACTTAGCGCCATCAGAAACGGCTTCCCTGTTTCTTTAAATAGCGTTGCTACTCAAAAATTGAAAAGCGAAGAGCTCAAAGATGTGGATAACGGAAGGTTAAAATATCAACTAGACCTCATTATGAGCCATGGCGGGTTTGAAGCTCTTGATAGATATTTCAAAAAAGGCGACATAGATAAAGACACGATGAAAGCCACTTTTGGAATTTGGTATGATAACTTTGATGACTTTGTAAAATATTATAAGACTCCTGCAATAGATATTGAGGGAAACCCTGTCTTAGACGACTCAGGAAAGCCTTTGAACCACTTTGAAGCAGTGTTGAGCGCAAGAGAATATAACAAAGAAAAAGGCAAAGATGTGCTTACAATTTGGCCATTATACAAATATGACGAAAATGGTTCAAGAGTACTCAGCCTCATCACAAACAACAGATTGCAAGGAAATAAATTGTCAAAAGACAACAATTTCGAACCTAAAGAATGCAAAGCTCCATTTATAGAAATCAAAGACAAAGATGGCTCTTGCCCAATCGAAGATGGCACAATCTTGAGAAAATTGGAATATGACGGAAAATCAAGCTATGTGGATTCTCCAATAGAATATGTTGTAAAAGATGGAAAACTCCAAAGAAAAGATGGCGAACCGCTATCTATCAATGACACAGTTGAAACTTTCTATGTTCCAAAAAAATCAAGACAACAAGCTCAATTGAGAGCAAATTATCACAATTATTAATAAATAAACAAATAAAATAGCGCCCCAATTTGCTTGGGGCGCTATTTTTAATTAAATATAATTTTAGTTAATATTAGCGTTTTTGAAAACACTTGTTTTTAAGACGTCTATATATTTTTGGTTTAAATGTGCCCAATCGAACAAAATTACTCCATTTAATTTTAATCTTCTGATTATGTGAATTTGTTTTAATAAGTCCTCTGGGTCTGATTCGATGAAGCCTGCAAAAAGCCCGGGGTAGACTTTTGCGTTGTCAGAAGCTTTTTTTCTTATTTCGTCTAACATGTCTTTTGCAAGTTCGTCGTCGCTAGTCAAAATCAAAGGTGTGATTGCATCTAAATATTTTTGATTTAGCCAATATTTCCAATCTTGGTGCTTTGTTTGGAGGCTAACTTTGTAATCTGGGAAAATGACTGCTGAAAACATTATGTTTCTGTTTTTCAAAAGTTCAGACACTTTTTTGACGTAGTCTGTGATTTTTTCTCTTCTATAGTCGCACCAATTGTCCCACATTGGGCTTTTTGGCTCTATTTCTATCGGGTCTATGTCATAAGAAGTTTTGAATTCTTCTCTTGCGATGGGTGTGTAGCCCCATTGGTTTCCGTAGTTCTCTTTTGAAACGTTTGGATAGCGCACATAGTCGATGTTTACGCCATCAATATTATATCTTGCGCAAATTTCCCCTATTAAACGAGTCAAAAATGTAATGACTTCAGGGTTTGCTGGGTCTAGGAAGTAGCCATTGTGTTCTTGAGGGTGCGAAACATATCCTTGAAAATCTGCTTTTTGTTTTGTGCGGTTTTGCCAAGAAGGTTTTTTGGCTAAAATTGATTTTGGGTTCAATTCAGGAGAATTGTTTCCAACATAAAAGCTTTCAAACCAAACGTTGACTTTTATCCCTCTTTTATGGGCTTCTTGGATATAAGAAGCTAAAACGTCAAAATTGAAAGCCGGATTTTGGTTTTCGAAGCCATATTCTTGCATTACTCTAGAAGGGAAGATTGTTCTTCCGTGGTAATATGTTTCTAAGAAAATGTTGTTTATCCCTGTTTCTTTGATTAAATCAAGAGTTTTTGCGACTTCTTGTTGGTTTTTTTGAACAGGTCTTATCCAAGTTCCTTTCAATTCGTTTTGGATAAAAGGAAGAGTATATCTAAAAGCTAAAATCGCGTTGTTTGCGGCTTCTTTTGCGCATTCTAGGGCTTCTTCGTTGTCTTGTTTTAAAGATTTTTTATATTGGTGTTTTGCTTTTTTTAAGTAGTAATAGATATATTTATCGTCTTTTGTATTATATTCATTTGAAGATATCAAAAGGTTTTCGACCTCTTCGATTTTTGTTTTTGCATAAAATCTATAGCTATCTATTGTTGTATATGCTTTTATGGTTTTATCTTGGATTTCTATTCTTGTTCCTATTTTTAGGTTGTCGCTAATCCATTTTTTTGCGCTGCCATGGCCAGAGATTATAAAGCCGTTTTTTGGAATGTTGGAATTTGCCCCTGTTAATTTAGTCACGACATTTCCCACAACCACGGCTTCTTTTCCAAATTCATTTGTGCCTGTGGTTTTTCCAAATTCTTTTTTATAAATTACAAGCTGGTTTGTGCCTCTGTATCCTGGGAAAGTGTTTGTGGCGATTGCGATGTCGTCTGGGTAAATTGCGTTAATTTTTCTTGTTGCTTGGCTCAAGATTTCTTCTTTAGGTTCTACCTTGATGTTTTTTGTATTTTGTTCCGCAACTATAGGCTTTTGCCCTTGAGTTTGGGCATTATCTTGAGTTTTTGTGACATAAAGCAAAGAGTCATTTGTCTTTTTTTCTTTGTATGGAATATTTTCTTCCGTTTTAGGCAAATTTTTGCTATCCACAGGCGGACAAGACGCAAAAAGCTTTTCTTGTTGACAAATGGAAAAAATAAGCAATATAAAAATAAATAATTTTTTCAAAATATCCTCAAAATTGTTGTTTTTATTTTATTACAAAAACATTTTAAAAACTAAAATTTTAATTTCTTTTTTATATTAAAGTTTTTGCAAATTCGATAGATTTTTCGTTTATTTCTCCGCTCGCCATCTGGGCAAGGGCTTTTAGTCTATCTTCGTCGTTTAGGATTTCTATTTCGATGTTTGTGGTGTCGTTATGGCTTTTTGAAATCCAGATGAAATTATCTGCCTTAGCGCAGATGATAGGCTGGTGAGTGACACAAATTATTTGGCATTTTGAAGCAAGTTCCACCATAGAAACACCAACGGCAGAAGAAGCGACGCCCGAGATACCTGTATCTATTTCATCAAACACAACAGTCGAGACTTCGTCTGATAAAGCAAAAACAGTTTTTAGGGCCAACATCACTCTTGAAATTTCGCCTCCGGAAGCCACTTTTGCCATGGGCGCTAATTCTTGGTTTTTGTTTGTTGAAATAGTGAATTCTACATAGTTTGCGCCATATTCCCAAAGCTTTGAATCAAGGCAAGATATTTCAAATTTTGCTTCTTTGAGCTCTAGTGTTTTTAATTTTTCTTCGATTAATTTAGAAAGAATTAAAGAATTTTCATTTCTGTATTGGCTCATTTTAGAAGCTAAAAAGCATAGCATGTTTTCTAGCGTTTTATATTTTTCTTCCAACGCTTCTAAGTTGTTATCTGAAGAAGTTAATTCGTTTAATTTTTCTTCTATTTTTTCTCTTTCTAAATCCAAATCTTGCCCATATTTTCTTTTAAGCTTTTGGATTAAAGAAATTCTTTCGTTTAATTCGTCAATCCTATTTGGGTCGTATTCAAGAGAGGAGGAATAGCTCCTTAGACCGTTTGCGCAGTCTTTTAAGTTTTCGAAAGTGTCAAAAAGCGTGTCTTGCGCGTCTTTTAGGTTTTTGTCCAATTGAGCTAAGTTTGAAATAGAATATTTTATCTTTGAAAGAGCCTCTACTATGCTTTGGTTGTCGCCATAAAGTGCATAATATGCTTTATATGTTTCTTCTTTTAATTCTTGCGCGTTTGACAAGATTTCAAGCTCTTCTTTTAATTCTTCTTCTTCGTTTGTTTTGACTGCGGCTTCGTCTAATTCTTTCAATTGAAATCTCAAAAATTCGATTTCTTTATCGTTGTTTTGAGAGCTTTCTTTTAATTCTTCTATTTTTTTCTCTATTTGCTTATATTCAAGGTAGTTTTGCCTGTAGTTTTTCAAGATTTCCTTGAATTCAGGAGTCATTTTTTCAATATAGCTATCAAGCAAGAAAATATGATTTTTTGAAGAAATATAAGAATATGTTTGGTGCTGAGAATGGATATCCACAAGGCTTTCTCTTAGGCTTTTGATTTCTTCTAAGGAAGATAAAGCTCCGTTTAAGCGAAATTTAGAGCTTGATGAGATTTCTCTTGAAATTACTGTTTCTGTTTTGTTTTTGTCCTCAAAAGTAGCCTCTATTACGGCACTTTTGTTTTTGTCCATTATGACATCTTTTGAAAGTTTTCCTCCTAAAACGCCATCTAGGGCTTTTATGATGATACTTTTTCCTGCGCCCGTTTCGCCGCACAAAACATTAAAGCCTTCTTTAAAATCGAGCTTTATTTCGTCTATCAGTATAAAATTTTTGATTAAAAGTGATTTTAGCATTTTATTTTTATTTTTTAGGTGAAAGCGACCAGTGAAATTTTTCTTTTAAAATATCATAGAATTTGTCTTTTTGCTTGTTTAAAATGAGCAATTTTGCAAAGTTTTCATTTTTTTCTATTTCAATTTTATTATCCACGACAACATCTACCTGTCCATCGTATGAAATATTTAATTTTCCGGAAACTTGGATTTCGATTTTTTCTTCCTTTGGGACGATTAAAGGGCGTGTGTTTAAAGTGTGCGGGCAAATTGGGACAATCAAAAAACAATCGAGATTAGGGGAGATTATAGGCCCTCCTGCGGACATTGAATAGGCTGTGGAGCCTGTAGGAGTGGAGATTATAATCCCATCTGCAACATAAGAGCAGATTTTTTTTGAATTGATAGATAACTCAAAAGTCTCGCTTCTTGCGCAGTTTGTGCCTTTCACTACGATATCGTTTAGGGCGATTTTTCCTTGCGCTTTTAACATTAATCTGTTTTCGATTTCAAAATCGCCTTTTTTTAATTTTTCAATGACCATGTCTTTTTCTTCCGGTTTCGCTTGGGCTAAATAGCCAAGGCGCCCCATGTTGAAGCCCAAAATCGGAGTTTGGGTTTTGGAATAAAATCTTCCGGCCTTTAAAAACGAACCATCGCCCCCTATGACTATAGCGAGGTCAATGTTTTCTTCCATTTTTTCTATTGGAAAAATTATCGAATTTTCGATTTTCTCAGATAATTTTTGAGCCAATTTTTTGGATTGTTCAATGTCAGAATTAAAAATTATCCCGATTTTTTTGAAGTCATTTTCGTTTTGCATAAGAATATTTTAGCCTAAATTTTTCTTATTGTAAAAATATTGTAAAAAAATAATAAAATTTGAAAATATTTTTTTGAGTGGGCTATCATTATAAATAAGGAGACGATATGAAAAATAGAGGAATGTTTATAACTTTTGAAGGAATTGATGGCTGCGGAAAATCGACCCAGCTTGAAAATTTGAAAAAATATTTAGAAGAAAAAAATTATGAAGTAATCTCGACCTTAGAACCTGGGGGTTCTAAATTGGGCCAACAATTAAGGCAAATTTTGCTTCATTATGACGGTTTTGTGTCTGATGTTGCTGAATTATTTTTATATTTGGCAGACAGAAGCCAACATGTCGAAGAAATTGTCCAAAAAAATGTTGAAAAAGGGGTTATTGTCTTGTGCGACAGACACATAGATTCAACCGTCGCTTATCAAGGATATGGCAGAAAACAAGATATCGAAAAAATCGAATTTTTAAACAACATTGCAACAAAAAATAAAAAGCCGGATTTGACTTTTTTGTTTGATGTTGATGTTGAAATCGGGCAAAAAAGAGTGGGAAAAGAAAAAGACAGGCTTGAAAAAGAAAGCCTAGATTTCCACAAAAGAGTGAAAGAAGGGTATTTAAAAATAGCCCAAAATGAGCCTGATAGAGTGAAAGTCATAAATGCAAATATGACAATAGAAGAAGTATTTAAAGAAGTTAAAAAAATAATTGATGAAAAGCTTTAATAAAATAATTCTAGCTTCGTTTTTGCCTTTGTTTTTGCTCTCGTTTTTATTTTTTAATGAAGCAAAAGCAGATTTGTTGTGGAATATAGACCAAGGAATAGGCTTATATCAAAAAGGGCAATACATGTCCTCTTTGGAATTTTTTAATAGCTATTTAAATAACTATATCGATGACAAAGAAGGGCTTTATTGGCTTGCTTTAGGCTATAAGGCTTCCAAGATGGAAGCTTTTTCAAAAAATAATTTTAAAAAAGCTTATGAAGCAACAATAAAAAAAGACAACATTGAAAATAACTTGCTTCAAGACGACTCCAAAAATGAAACATTTGAAGATTATTTTGACATCGCGGTTATGTATTTTGAAAAAGAAAACTACAAAGAAGCAAATTATTACGCCGATTTGATGTTAAAAATAAATCCAAAGTCATCAAGTGCATATTTTATAAAAGCAAAGATATTGTATGTTTTAGGAGACACGGAAGAAGCGAGGGAAAACTTAAACAAAGCAGTTTTATATGACCCAAAAATCTTAGAGACTAATTTAGCTACGGTTTTAAGGGTTTTTGAAGTGCCAAGGGCGACTTTAGACTTTTATTATGGTTTTGCTTATGAAAATTATTTCAAAGGCGAGATTGATCTTTCTATTGAATATACGAAAAAATATCTTGAACTTGACCCAAACAGTCAAGATATGCTTAATTTTTTAGTTAATCTGTATTTAAAAAATAACGAAATTTCAAACGCAAAAGCTATAGTTTTAGAAATCGAAGAAAAATTTCCAAACAACATCGAAAATATCTTAAATTATGCAAAAATAAACAAAAAACAAAATAAAGAATACAAATCTTTGCTCGAAAAAGCTTATAAAATAAACCCAAACAAAGAAGAAGTTTTGTATTCTTTGGGGGAATATTATTTTGACAAAGGCGAATTTCAAAATGCGCTAAAATATTTTGAAAACCTAATTCAAATAAACAGTAGCTCGAGCAAAAACTATTTTGCATATATCCACACTTTAATAGAATTAAAAGAAACAAATAAAGCCCTAGATGGCATAAGAAAGCTTTCTAAAATCAACCCAGAAGCTTCTTATAAAGATTTTTTGATGGCAAAAATTTGCGTTTTGAATAATGAATTTGAAAATGCAAAAGAATATATCTTGTCTGCAATCAAAAAAGACAAGAACAAGCTATATTACCTAGAGCTTGCTCAAATCAATTGTCTTTTAAAAAATTATAATGAGGCTATAAGAAATCTTGACGAGATTAATAATGTTGAATATGAAATTTTGAAAAATAATCTTTTGGAAGAAAAAATGCGTTTGTTGTATCAAGAAAGCTATTTGGCTCTTGGAGATTTAGAAAATGCAAAAAAATATTCAAACGAGGACGAAAATGTCTTGAAAAAAGGAAAAAAATCTTTAAAAATAAAAAAATAAAAAACAATTGCCCAGTTGGCTAATATACATATTTTTTATTGTTTAATATTATATTTTTGACTATCTAAGAAGTTAGTATGATTTCTTAGGGTAACGTGAAAAAAGTATCGGGAAACTCGAAGTCATAGTAAAATGGGAGAAAAGTACATGGGCTCTGAGGTAGTATGGGAATACCGCAGGAGATTAAAGAAATTCAAATCAAAATATGAAGCAAAAATAAGAAGGGAAAGAAACATCATTATTTCCACTTTGCTTCATGACATTAAAACGCCAATTTTAGCGCACATTCAGTCGATTGAGCTCTTTTTAAGGGGTTGCTTTGGAAGGGTGAAATCCACTCAAGCGCCAACAATTGAAGAGATTTTGAGATCGCATTATTTTCTTTTAGAAGTGATAAACGATTTAGCGTTTTTATTACGAATAGAAAATAAAGATTACGCTTTGGAATTTGAAATGGGCGAAATCGTTGAAGAAATCAAAAATTCAATCGCTCTTTTAAAAGATGTCTTGAAAGAAAAAGAATTAAAGCTAAAGACTCAAGGTTTAAAAAAACGCGCTGAAATCAAGATGGACAAAAAGATAACAAAAAAAGTTATCAAAAACATTGTAAGTGCAGGCGTTGCTCTTGCGAAAGAAAAAAGCGAAATAGAAGTCGATTTTAAAGAAAGCAAGATTGGTTTGTGCTTTTTTGTGAAGGTTCAAACGTCTTTTATAACTCAAGAAAGATTGAATTGTCTGTTTGATAAAAATAATTCTTCGCAGCAAGACTTTAACCAATTGGGCATGAGCTTTAATTTAAATTTCATTAAAAGATTAATCGAAGCGCAAAATTGGGAATTGATTGCAAATTCTTCGAAGGATAAAATCGTCACTTTGGGCTTTCTTATTAAAAAATAAGAAAAATATACTCTATATTGACCATGAATTTTATTTTTAGTTTATAATATATTAACAGTAAACATTATAAAATGAGAGGTGCCATGACAAATACAGTTACAATTGACGATAAAAATATCGCACACGTTGAAATGACAATTGATTCCAAAGTTGCAAAAGAAGCTTATGACAGAACTTTAAAAGCTTATGGAAATAATATCAATATCGCAGGCTTTAGAAGAGGAAAAGCTCCAGCCGGCGTTGTTGAAAAATATGTTGGCAAAGAAAGAATTAAAGCAGAAGTAATCGACAGATTATTTCCACAAGAATTCCAAAAAATCGCCGCAGAAAACAAATTGAATATCGCTTTCCACCCATCAATCGACGAAATGAATTTTGAAGTGGGCAAAGATATCACTTTAAAAGTTTCTGTAGAATTGAAGCCGGAAGTGAAATTGGGCCAATATAAAGATGTTGAAATTGAATATGAAGAGTTCAAAACTCCAACTGACGCAATGGACAAAGAGCTTGAAATGACTCAAAGAAGATTTTCAAATCTTGTTGAAGTAGATAGAGCTGCAACTGATAAAGACACAGTTGTGTTTGACTTTGAAGGCTTTGTTGACGGCGAAAAAATCGAACATGGTGAAGGCAAAAACTATACTTTAGACCTTGGACATTCTAACTTTATCCCAGGTTTTGCAGAAGGTCTTGTTGGGCACAAAAAAGACGAAGAATTCACAATTGACGTGACTTTCCCAGAAGATTATCACGAAGAAAAATTAAAAGGTGCAAAAGCGCAATTCAAAATCAACATGCATTCTGTTAAAGAAAGACAATTACCGGAATTGAACGACGAATTGGCTAAAAAAGCAGGAAAAGACACTCTTGACCTTTTAAAAGAAGATATTCAAAAATATTTAGACAATGTTCAAGAAGACAAAAACAACAGAACAAAATCTGACCTTGTTTTTGAAAAAGTTTTAAAAACAACAACAATCGATATCCAAGATTCTATGTTGGATAGAGAATATCAAGCAATCATGCAAGACGCTAAAGCTCAAGCAACTCAAGCAGGACAAGACTTTGAAGCTTTAGTTGAAAAAGAAGGAAAAGACACTGTTGAAAAAAGATTTAGAGAAGAAGCTCAAAAAAGAATTAAAAATTCTCTAATCGTTGAAGAAATTGCAAAAGCAGCAGAAATCAAAATCGAACAAAAAGACATTATGGAACACATCAACCAAATGGCTATGATGTACGGCATGCCTGCTGTTCAATTGTTTGAAGAATTGAGAAAAAATCCAAATTCTTTCGCAGCTATTTCTCAACAAATCACAGCAAACAAAGTAAATGATTATTTGCTTGAAAACAATAAATTTTTAGTAAAAGCGTAAAAAATAAAACATGTGAGTGATTAAATTTTTAATCACTCACATAAAATAAAATAAGAAGCAGAAGAAAGGATAAATAGATGAGTTTCGTTCCTGTAGTTATAGAACAATCTTCAAGAGGCGAGAGGTCTTTCGACATTTTTTCTCGTTTATTGAGAGAAAGAATTATATTTTTGGGCACACCAATTGACGACATGGTTGCAAATTTGATTGTTGCGCAAATGTTGCTTTTGGATTCTGAAAACCCAGAAAAAGACATCATGCTTTACATCAATTCCCCAGGGGGCTCTGTAACAGCAGGTTTTGCAATCTATGACACTATGCAACACATTAGAGCTGATGTTTCTACAATCTGCTTAGGACAAGCAGCTTCTATGGGCGCATTCTTGTTGTCATCGGGCGCAAAAGGAAAACGTCTTGCTCTTCCACATTCAAGAGTTTTAATCCACCAACCTTTAGGCGGCGCGCAAGGCCAAGCAACAGATATTGAAATCCAAGCTAATGAAATTTTAAGAATTAAAAAATCATTGAACTCAATTCTTGCTTCAAACACTGGTCAACCATTGAAAAAAATCGAAAAAGACACAGATAGAGACTATATCATGACAGCTTCTGAAGCAGTAGAATACGGCATGATTGACAAAGTGATTACATTAGAAGAAAACAAATAAAAGGAATTTTTTAAAATGCCAAAAACTACAGATCCGAATTTAAAATGTTCGTTTTGCGGAAAAACTCAAGACCAAGTTAAAAAGCTTATCGCTGGGCCTGATGTGTGCATTTGCGATGAGTGTATCGAGCTTTGCAACGAAATTTTAGACGAGGAATTGTTTAATTTTAATAAAGACGAAAAAGAAGAAGCGGCGCAAGAAAAGCCTGAGGCTGTTCCAAAACCGCAAGAAATAAAAGAATATCTTGACCAACACATAGTAGGCCAAGACGACGCAAAGAAAGTGCTTTCTGTTGCAGTTTACAACCACTACAAAAGAATTGCACACAACATGGAACACCCTGAATCAGATATTGAAATCCAAAAAAGCAACATTTTGCTTGTGGGCCCAACGGGTTCTGGTAAGACTCTTTTAGCCCAAACTTTAGCTAAAATGTTAAATGTTCCTTTTGCTGTTGCAGACGCAACTACTTTAACAGAAGCGGGTTATGTTGGAGACGACGTTGAAAATATTCTTTTAAGACTTTATCAAAGCGCCGATTATGACGCAAAAAAAGCAGAACGCGGCATAATCTATATCGACGAAATCGACAAAATCGCAAGAAAGTCTGAAAACCCTTCTATTACAAGAGACGTTTCAGGCGAAGGCGTGCAACAAGCGTTGTTGAAGATGATTGAAGGAACTGTGGCAAATGTTCCTCCTCAAGGCGGAAGAAAACACCCACATCAAGAATTTATTCAAATCGACACAAACAACATCTTGTTTATCTTGGGCGGTGCTTTTGTTGGCTTGGAAAAAATCGTCGAAAGAAGAGCAGGCTCAACTTCGAGCGTTGGCTTTGGAAGTGCTTCTTTATCTCAAGAAGAAAAAGAAAGAGAAAGCCAAAGAATTTTGAAGAAATTGCAGCCTGATGACTTATTGAAATTTGGCTTAATTCCAGAATTCATAGGCAGAATTCCAATCTACACAGTTTTAGATCCATTAGACGAGGCGACTTTGAAAATGATTTTGACAAAGCCAAAAAATGCGATTGTAAAACAATATGCATGCTTGATGGACATGGACGGCGTAGAGCTTAAATTCGAGGACGACGCAATTGATTTAATCGCAAAAGAAGCTTTGAAAAGAAAAACAGGCGCTCGTGCTTTAAGGTCAATTGTGGAAGAAATCATGCTTGATGTTATGTATGAAGTGCCATCTAAAGAGGATATAAAAGAATTTGTCGTAACGAAAGAGATGGTCGAAAAAAAGCAGCAACAGAACACTCAAGGCGAAGTGGTTCAATTGCCCATTAAGCACAAAGAAGATATAGCATAAGATAAATCTAAAATACTCCTTTCTTTTTGAGAGGGGTATTTTTTAAGCTAGATTTTTTAATATATCCATATTATAATGTCTTTAATGATTAAATTTCCTAAATTGAAGGAAGAAAGGCAAGATTAATGAATAGCGTAGTTATCGTTGGGCGCGTTGGACAAGACCCTGAAATCAAATATTTTGAAAGCGGAAAAAGCAAAACAACTTTTTCTGTTGCAGTAAATAGATGGAGTGCAAAAGAAAAAGCACAAGTTGCAGATTGGTATAATATCCAACTTTGGGATAAAAAAGCTGAATCAGCAGCAGAATGGATTAAAAAAGGCGCGCTTGTCGCAATCGAAGGCAGAATTATGGTTTCAAAATGGCAAAGCCCAGATGGCGAAAACGTAGAAAGATATTTAATCAACGCAACAGATTATAGCTTTGTTGGAAGCAAAAGAGATTCTCAAGCGGCAGCTGAATAAGATATGGCTATAATTGATTCTACAATAATAGTTGCGGACGACTTAACAGGCGCAAACGATACGGCTTTGCAATTTTTTAAATCGGGTTGCAAAGCAAAAATCATCATTGATTGCGAACAAGATTTTTCAAATTCGCAAGATATTGACGTGTGGGCGATTTCCACAGAAAGCAGAAATATAGACAAAAAAGAAGCTGTGGATAGAATTTTCAGCGCCTTGGAAAAGCTCAAAAATTCTCTAAATCCTCAAAATTTCTATAAAAAAATAGATTCAACATTAAGAGGAAACACTGGGCTTGAAATTTTGGCGATGTTGGAAGCCGTGGGCGCTGACGCTTGTGTTGTAGCTCCTGCTTATATCGAAGAAAAAAGAACAACAGTGGGCGGTTATCAGCTTTTAGATGGTACGCCAATCGAAAGAACGCAATGCGCGCTAGACCCAAAAGCGCCAATTTTAGATTCATATATTCCAAATATAATTAAAAAAGATTTCAACCCTCAACTTTTTGATTTGATTGATGTTGTCGGGTTTAATATTGTTTCAAAAGGCGCTGGGCCAATTACTTTAAAAATAAATGAATTAATCCAAAAAGGCAAAAAGATAATTATAGTGGACGCTGCTTCAAACGTGGATTTAGAGCAAATCAATCTTGCTATTCATAAATCAAGCTATAAAATTTTGCCCACGGGAAGCGCTGGGCTTGCGCAAGCGATGAATAAAGAAATTCTTCAAGACGAAAAAGAAACAAAAACTAATATTCAAAAAATAAAACATTTACCGGACCTTGCGACTTTGGTTGTTTCCGGCTCTGCAACGCAGCTTTGCGCAAAGCAAATCCAAAGGTTGAAAGAAGAAAAAACAAATTCATATTTTGTCGACCTTGCTGTAAAAGATATTTTAAACGGTGTCGACGAAGCAATGGTGGAAGACATTGTCTCTAAGCTTAATTCCAAGATAAACGTGATTATCCATGGGTCATATTTAAAGCAAGAATTAATGGAAGAGCAAGCGCAAAATCTTTTGATAAATTTTGGAATTGCAAAAAGCGAATTTTCAAATAAAATCACAGATTACCTAGCAGAATTGTTGGCAAAAATAAACGAAACTTCTCATTTTATTTTGGTCACAATAGGGGGCGAGACATCTTATAAATGTGCTAAAAAAATAAATTCAAAGTATTTAGAATTGATGGACGCTATAATGCCTGCAATTCCACTATGCAAAGATGCACAAGGCCAAATAATCGTCACAAAATCGGGCAATTTTGGAACAGTAGAGACTCTTTTAAACATTTCAAATTATTTTAAAAAACTAAAGGTAAATGATGTTGAAGAAATATAAACTTGCCCTCACGACTGGGGACAAAAAGGGGATTGGAAAAGAATTAGTTAAAAAGTCTTTGAAAAATCTTTCTTTAAAAAGAGAAGATGTTTTAATCATAGGCGAAGTTTTTGATGAAGAAATTTCTCAAAACTTTGATACTTATGAAATCAAAGAAGAAGATAACGGCGCTTTTTGCTATAAATCTCTTGAAGCTGCAGCAAAATTTGCAAAAGAAGGAGCGGTAAAAGCGATTGTGACTTCCCCTGTTTCAAAATATGAGCTTCATAAATCGGGCTATATTTTTAACGGCCAAACGGAAGTCTTAGAAAGTTTGTTGGCAAAGAAAAATAAAGATGGAAAGCTCCAAAAAGCGCAGATGATTTTTATCGCGGATAGCCTTAGGGTAATGCTTTTGACGCGCCACGTTGCTTTAAAAGATATTAAATTAGATAAAGAAGAGATTATTTTTCAAGCGAAGATTTTAAATGATTTTTTAGTTGAAAAATGCAAAATAAAAAGCCCCAAAATTGCGCTTTGCGCTCTAAATCCTCATGCAGGAGAGGGGGGCATTTTAGGAAAAGAAGAAATAGAAATCTTAGAGCCCGCAGCTAATGCATTAAAAAAAGAAGGGATTAACATAACAAGCCCAAAAAGCGCGGACGCATTATTTGCAAAAGTGGGAAAAGAATATTTGCAAAAAGAAAAACTCACCTATGACGCGATTTTAGCTTGCTACCATGACCAAGGCTTGTGCCCAATTAAAGCTTTGGCTTTTGAAAAAGCGATAAATACGACAATAGGGCTTGATGTCATAAGGACTTCGCCTTCTTCGGGCACTGCTTATGACATCGCAGGGCAAAATAAAGCAGATTCTTCGAGCATGGAAGAAAGTATCAAGCTTGCTTTAAAATTATGCTAGAAGCCTTTTGTAAGGCAAAAAGAGCCTTTGCTTTTTTAAATTTTAGTTTTGTAGTAAAATGTTTATGGAAATTGGTTAGATTTGAATTCTAAAACAGAAATGACGACAACAAACAAAGATAAAAATACGGAAATTTGGGATAGTTTTATAACTCTTTTAAAGGAAAAAACTTCCCCTATGGCGCACACTTGGATTGATTCTTTGGTGCCTGCTTTGCCGTTGGACGAAAAAAGCGAAAACGATATTTTTTTGATAAAAAGTAATCAAAATTTTGCGATTAATTATCTTCAACAAAAACATTTAAAAGAAGTGGAAGAAGCGCTTTTTGAGACGACAAATTTAAAAAGAGCCGTGAGGTTTGTTTTAGATGAGACAGTAAAACCAATTAAGAAAAAACAAAAACAAACAAAAGAAGAAAAAGAGCACATTGAAACTGCAAAAAGGCTCGAAAACTTGGCTCAAATGCACTCTTTTTGCGGTTTGAATTTAAAATATACTTTTGATAACTTTGTGGAAGGCGAAAATTCTAAGTTTGCATATAGGGTAGCTAAAATGATTGCAGAAAACCCTGGGCAAAAATACAACCCTCTTTTCATCTCGGGCACTGTGGGCTTAGGAAAAACGCACCTTATGCAAGCAATTGGGCATAAAATTTTAAGAAATTTTCCTAATTTAAAAGTTCGCTACACAAAAGCAGAAGAATTTTGCAACAAGCTCGTTGAAACTTTGACCACTTGCAAAAACCCAAGCGATTTAAATGAGAAAATGAAAAAATTTAGAGATATGCACAGAAACGTGGACGTCTTGTTGATAGACGATATTCAGCATATCGATGGCAAAAAAAGAACAGAAGAAGAAATTTTTAACACTTTTGACGCATTGTACCATGCAAACAAACAAATTGTTTTTGCTTCAGATAGGCCCCTATCTGCATTAGAAAAAATCCCCGATAGATTAAGAAGCCGCTTTGAATGGGGGATAGAAGCTGTGATAAAAATCCCAGATTTAGAAACAAGAATGGAAATCGTGAAAAGATATGCGATTTCTCAAGAATATCCAATTTCAGACGAAGTCGCTTTGTTTTTGGCAAAAGAATTTGATACAAATATAAGAGAGCTTGAAGGCGCTTATAATAAAGCAAGCGCTATGGCTTCGATTGAAGGTGAAGAGCTCACAGTTGAAAATGCGAAAGTATATTTAGACATCGAATCAAGAAAGAAAAAGCTTTCTTCAAATGATGTTTTAGAATTGTGTTCAAAATATTTTAACGTTGAAATAAAAGACATTTTATCTACACAAAGGGCAAAAGAAATCGTAAACGCGAGAAAATATGCGATTTATCTTCTAAGAGAAGTCTTAGAATTAAGCTATACTCAAATCGCTCAAGAATTAAACAAAAAGCACACGACTATTTTATATCAGCATGAATCCTTGAAAAAAGACATCAAAACAAATAAAGCTATGCAGATTATCTTAGACGAGCTTATGGAATTAATTAAAAAATAATTTAGACTTTGCTTTTTTCTAGAGTGCTCGGGTCTAAGACTCTCACTTCGTCTTTAATGTCAAAAAAAGTTTTTGCGCTCAATTTGAATTCTTCTGGGTTTTTTGAAACCATAAATTTGATTTTTGGGTCTTTAGAATTTTTTGTTTCGATTGTTTCTTTGACGATTTTTGAAACGCATTTTGCAGGGTTAAAATATTCGACATCATAAAATCTTTTAAAAATGTTGACTAAATAAGGATAATGAGTGCAGCCTAGGACGATTTTTTTTGCGTTATATTCTTTTGCGATGTTGATTTTACTTTTTATGAGCTCAAGTGCTTTAGGGTCCTCATAGAGCCTATTTTCCACGATTTCCACAAGCCCTGTGCAATCTATTCCTACTACATTTATATTTGGGTTTATTTTTCTTATTTCTTCGTTATATTTTTTCGAATTTATTGTAGCTTTTGTGGCAAAAATTGCGATTGTGTCGCCATCTTTTAAATTTTCTATTGCAAAACCTGAGGCGAGTTGGATTAAAGGGAAAATGTTTAATTTTCCTTTAAAATAATCTTTTAATTCTTCAAAAGCCACAGCGGAAGTGGTATTACAAGCAATTACGATATTTTTCACGTTTTGGGTCAAAAAATATTCCATGATTTCTCTTGTGAAAGTGAAAATTTCTTCTTTGGTTTTTGTGCCATAAGGGAGGTTTTTTGTGTCCCCAAAAAAGATGTAATTTTTGTCTGGCATTAATTTCACAAGCTCGCTCAAGACGGATAAACCGCCCACGCCACTATCTAAAACCCCTATATTTTCTTCAAAATTATTTATCATATTTGTCCAAGTATTCTAAAATCCCTTTGGCAATAGAGTCTGCGAGCTCTTCTTGTCTTTCTTTTGTGAGAAGTTTTTCTCTTTCTGCTGGGTTTGAAATAAAGCCCATTTCGATTAAAACGCTAGGCGCTTCTGTATGATTTATAACATAAAAACGAGATTTTATCACACCTCTGTCTTTTGTTTCCCATTTTTTGAGGTTTTTAGACGAAGCAAAGTGTTCGTGGATAGTGTTTGCGAGCTTCAAGCTGTCGTCTTTATAATAATGCACTTCAAGCCCTAAAGAATCCTCTTGAACTGTTGCGTTTGCGTGAATGCTCACATAAATGTTTGGCGAAATTTCGTTGTTTGAATATTTCACTCTGTCTTCTAAAGAAATCGTTGTGTCTTTTGACCTTGTCATATAAACATATATGTTTTTCTTTTTCAACTTTTCTTCCACAAGTTTTGCCACAGACAAGTTGAGATTTTTTTCGCTCACGTTTGCTCTTATGGCGCCATGGTCAGAGCCACCGTGGCCTGGGTCTAGGACGACTTTTTTCATGGAACTTATTGAAGTTGGTTTTTTCTTTTTCGTGTCTTTTATATCGTTTTCGTTTTTTGGAATGTAGACAATATTTGGTTTGTCTGGGATTATGACTTGTTTTTCTTCTTTTTTCCCTTCTTGGACTTGTTTTGGAATTTGTTTTTCTCTAAAGCACAATTCAAAAGATTTTAAATTGGATTCCATGTTCCCATAAGCGAAATTCAAGGTGTAATCTTGAGTTTTTAGGGGGATAATGAACCTTATTTTGTCGTTATGGATTTTGTTCATCGTGATTTTGATGTTCGATGATTTTATCGCATTTTGAAAAGCAGAAGCGTTTTCGTTGTTTATGTTATCAATATCTAAATAGAAATTGTCGTTTAATTCAAAAGTGTCGTAGGTGATTGGTTTATCGAAATTTGCGCTAAAAAGCCAATAGCCGTTTTGGTTTTTTTGAGCTTTGTAAGATGTAATTGAAGCTAATTCGGAAGAAAAAGCTGTGGTCAAGACATAAGTTCTGTGAGAGACGAAAATGCTTTGCCCGTCGTTTGAGACAACAAACCTGTAGTCTCTTAATTTTTCCCCTTCTAAAGTTAACTTTATTTTTTTATTGTTTAAAGTTGAAATCCCTAATAAAACTGCGTTTTTGCTCAAAGTTTTGTTTGAGCTTGGAATTATATATGTTCTATTTTCAAGGTTTTTAGATAAAGTCGCGTTGTCTAAAATTATCTCTGCTTTTGAATTGTCTTGGTTATATGTCGTTTTTTGCATGGATATTTGTCCTAAGCCTTTTAAAATCAGCCCATCTGAATTTTGGGCAATTTGGCTTAGGTAATATTTTGTTTGGATTTTTGGGGTTATAGAAAAATTTGTGTGGCTGTTGTCGTTTAAGATAACAGAAAGGTTTTGAGCTTTGTCTTGGTCTCCTAAAGGGGTATAGAATTTGTTTCTTATTGCGTTTGTTATGATATTTTGATTATATTTAATCACAACATCTTTTCCGTTTGAAAAAACGCTGAATTTGTTTAAATCTGCTTGGTTTATCGTGTACAAAACAATTCTCACGATTTCAGGAGATTTTGAATTTTGTTCAATTATAGCTTGGGATAAAACGCTCGAGTTTTTAATTTGGT
Source organism: uncultured Candidatus Melainabacteria bacterium (assembly GCA_934675685.1). GTDB lineage: Bacteria > Cyanobacteriota > Vampirovibrionia > Gastranaerophilales > Gastranaerophilaceae > RUG14156. Next base: position 32,907 of record CAKURL010000005.1, read on the forward strand.
ATTTTTTGCTTTCAGAAACTCTTGCGTTTGGAATATCCATCACAAAGCGGTTTGGGTTTGTCAAAGTGAAGGTTGTGATGTCATTTAAAATGTTCACAGAATTGTTGTTCCCTGGGATTGGGATATTTGCTGTTGTTTGGTTTGTTTTGTAATTTCCATCAGAAACGATTGAGATAATTCTATCGGAATTATCAAAAATTAAGTCTTTTACTCGAAAATTTGCGCCAAAAGCGCAGTTGGACAACAAATTTGCCCAAGACAAGAATACGAATAAAGTTGTTATTAAAAATTTAATTAATTTCAAAAAACTACCTCTTGAATATAATTTTAACATCAAGTTTTGAATATAAAACCGTGTAATATAATTAATTTTGTTGAAAAAAATGTGAAATTAATATAAGATTTGTGTATGGATTGGAAAAAAAATTTAGGAGCATATTTATTTCTTTTGCCTGCTGGCATGTTGCTTTTTTTGTTCTTTTTTATTCCTTTTTTCCAAACAATTTACCTAAGCTTTTTTGATTTTTCGTCCGATGCTTATAAGCCTGATTTTGTCTTGTTTTATAACTATCTTTCGATTTTAAAATCGCCTTTGTTTTTAAAAACAGTCTTAAACACATTTTATTTTTTGATTTTATGTGTACCTTTTTTGGTTGTTTTTCCTTTGTTTTTGGCGGTTTTGATAAACCAAAAAATCAAATGCAAAACTTTATATAAAATTTTAATCTATCTTCCTGTGATAATTTCAACAGTCGTCGTGGCGATTGCTTTTAAGTGGCTTTATGCACCTTCTGGGCTTTTGAATTATTTCTTGGATTTATTTAATTTGGCTCCTGTGGGTTGGCTTAATGACCCAAAAGTCGCAATGATTTCAGTCGCTTTGGTGACTATTTTTAAAGGGGTTGGATATTATGCGATGATTTATCTAAGCGCGCTTTTGTCTGTTCCAAACGAGCTTTATGAAGCTGCTGAAGTTGATGGAGCCGTGGGGCTTAAAAAGCATTTAATCGTAACTGTGCCACATTTAATGCCTGTGATTGCTCTTGTGAGCACTATAAGCTCTATTTCTGCTCTAAAAGTGTTCACAGAAATTTATGTAATGACAAAAGGTGGGCCATTAGATTCCACAAAAACTATGGTTTATTATATCTACGAAAATGCTTTTGAAAATTTGGACTTAGGGCTTGCTTCCGCTGGGTCTGTGATTTTGCTTATCATTATTATGGCATTTTCAATTTTAAATATTTTTGTCTTTGAAAAGGATAAATATAAAGTATGAAGAAGTTTTCAATGGAAAGATTTACCCTCAAAGGGTTTTTGACACATCTTTCAATAATTTTTGTTTGTTTTTTGTCTTTAATCCCTTTTTTGTGGCTTTTATCCACTGCTTTTAAAGGAAGAAGCGAAAATATTTTTGCTTATCCTCCTAATTTCATTCCCCACGACTTCACTTTTTCAAATTTTATAGAAGTGATGAAACTTGTGCCTATTGCGCAATATACTATAAATAGCCTGATTGTGGCGATTATGGCTGTTGTGTTTAATGTTTTGTTTGCGTCACTTGCAGCATATCCATTAGCTAGAATGAATTTTAAAGGCAAAAAAGTCGTTTTCTTTTCGATTTTGGCCACTATAATGGTGCCTTTTCAGACTATTATGGTTCCAATTTATATCATAACTTTAAAACTAAATTTAGTGGACACCGCTTCCACTTTGGCTGGGCTTTTGGGGCTCGTTTTGCCTTTCGGGGTGAGCGCTTTTGGGATTTTCCTTCTAAGACAAGCGTTTCTGACTGTTCCAAAAGAAATCGAAGAAAGTGCCGTTGTTGATGGTTGCAACAGTCTTCAAATTTTCTTTAGGATTTTGCTTCCTATGATAAAACCTCAAGTGGCGCTTTTGGCGATTTTGACTTTCATTTCTTCTTGGGGCGATTTTTTGTGGCCGAGCATTGTTTTAAATAACGAAAAATTATACACTTTGCCTGTTGGGATAAATAACATGCAAAGCAACTTTGGAGCTGACTACAGGCTCGTTGCCGCAGGGAGTATAGTTTCTATTATTCCTATCGTGATTTTCTTTTTGGCGCTTCAAAAATACTTTATCTCTGGCGGCCAAGATGGCGCTGTGAAAGGTTAAGCTTTTTTCTCAAGCAATTTTTCGACTTCTTTTTTTATGATTTCGTGGATTTCTTCTTTTGGAAGGGTGCCATCTATTTTAAAGAAATCGTATTCTTTCATCAATTGCTTATATTCTTCGAGACATCTTTTTTGATATATTTCAAAGCTGCTATAGATATCAGTAGAAAGCCCTATGTCGCGCCCTGATTCAAAATAATCTAAAGCACCATCTTTTGCGATTAATCTTTTGATTAAAACGTCCACAGGGACATCTAAATAAAAGACTAAATCGGGTTTTGGAGCAAAGCTATAGAGGTTTTCGAGCCATTTTATGTTGCAGCCTCGAACGGAGTCTCGAACATAGGCTGTATAAACGTATCTATCCATCAAAACCACAAATCCTGCTTTTAAGGCGGGGATTACTTCGTTTTCTAATCTATCTGTGTAGTCTGCAGCATAAAGCAGAGAAAAAGTTGTCGTGTTCAACATATTTCTTTCTTTTGCTTCGTTTATGACGCCAGAAATCAGTCTTGAAGTTTTCCATTGTGAAACGGTGCAGCCGTAGCATTTGTCTTTTATATATTGGCTTAACATATTTACATGGGTCGATTTTCCTGCGCCGTCTGTGCCTTCCACAACGATGAGCAAGCCATCATAGCCATGGGGTTTCATTTTATTCATTTTTGTCCTTTAAAATACCGTGTTTTTCTAACAATTTAGTTACTTCTCCTCTGATGAATTTTTGTTTGTCGTGAATAGAATTCATAGCGTCAATCCTCACCAAACCAAATTCATCGACCATTTTGTTATATTGTTCTACTATTCTATTTTGGAAAATTAAGTAGCTTTTGTATGGATTATTCGATAATTTCATATCCATGCCGGCTTCGTAGAATTTTGGCTGCCTGTTTGCGCAAATTCTGTTCAAGCTGTCTTTTGGGCTGACGTCAAAATAGAAAGTTAAATCGGGCTTGATTGCAAAAGAATACATGTTTCGAACCCATTTTGGGTCGACTTCTCTTGCTGCGTCTCTGGCAAAAGCAGTATAAACGTATCTATCCGCTAAAACTACAAACCCTGCTTTTAAGGCCGGTTTTATAGTTCTTTCTAGCCTATCTGCAAAATCTACTGCATGCAAAAGAGAAAAAGTTCTTCCCGACAAGAGGTTTTTCTTTTTTGCTTTTTTGGTTGTGTTTGAGATGAGCTCGGAAGAATTCCATTGAGTCAAGATTGTGTCGATGTTTGAAGAAACAAGCCAGCTGTTTAACAATTCGATTTGGGTGGATTTTCCGCTCCCGTCTATTCCTTCGACACAAATTAATACGCCTTTGTATTTATGTTTTTTTGAAAAACTTAACATTTTGTCCCTTGTATTTTAATTAATAAAATAATATTATTATAATAATAAACAAGTTTAGAAAAATTGTAAAATTTTAGCAAAAAAAAGAGGAAAAATGTTAATTAATTTAATTAAAAAATCGTTCAAAATTGTTGTGGATTCTCCCGTGATTACGCTTTTTTTAGTAATGTATTTGATTTTGATGAACCTTTTGTTGTTCAACATCTCAAATAGCTTAAGAGGGGGGCTCGCGATTGTTGCATTTATTCTTTTTTCTTGCGTATATTTGCTCTCCGCGTGCTTTTTTGCGGGCTGGTATAATATAATCGTTGCTTCTTTTAAAGACGAAGATTTTCAAAACAAAAAGAGTTTGCCAATTTTCTTAGAAGGAGTTGGGAAAAATTTCTTGCCTATTTCAATTGGCATGTTTGTAAATTTTGTAATATTAATTTCTTTTATTATAGTCGCTTCTTTTGTAGCATACCATTTCGCTGGGGGGTTAGATTTTCTTCCTGATGAAATTACAGCAAGCGCTGTAGAAAAAATAGCAGACTCTCTTACAGAAGAACAACAATATCAAATTGCGATTTGGGAAATTCTTTTTGCGCTTTGCGCTTTGTTATTTAGCTATTTATTTATGTTCTACTATCCTGCTGTCGTTGAAGACGAAGGAAAAATGCTCATAAAACCATTTAAGGCGGTTTGGACATCTATCAAATTTGTTTTCAGAAATTTCTGGTCAGTTTTGGCGCTAAATACATTGATTTTTGTTTCATATTTTGCATTAGGGGTTTTGAGAAATGTTTTTTCTAAAAACAGCATTTTGGAACTTGTAATCTTATTTATTTCTATTTATTTTATCTCAATCGTGCTCGTGTTAATATTTTATTATTATGAACAAAAAAATTCTTGTAATTACGGGGCCGACTGCCTCGGGGAAGACAAAGCTATCGATTCAACTTGCGAAAAAGATTAACGCAAGCATAATCTGCGCGGATTCTAGGATTGTCTATAAAGACTTTGATATAGTGAGCGCAAAGCCCACGATTGAAGAAAGAGAAGGAATAGAACACTATTTAATTGATATAGTGAGCCCTCTAGAGGACTTTAGCGCAGGCGATTTTGTAAAAGCTGCAAGTGAGGTCATAGAGAAACTTGAGAATGAGGGGAAAAATATAATTATCTCAGGCGGAACTTGGTTTTATATAAAAAGTTTGCTTGGAGAATTTTCTCTTTTAAAGTCATCTAAAAATGAAAAACTAAGAAAAGAATTAGAAAATTTTTCAAACGCTGAATTGTGGGAAAAATTAAACAAGCTTGACCCCATAAGGGCGCAAAAAATCCACCCAAACAACAAAGATAAAGTTATCCGCTCTATTGAAATAATAGAAGATTTAAAGACTCCGGTGACAAATGCCAAAAGAGAAGAAAACAAGAAATATGATGCTCTTTGGTTTTGTCCAAAGTTTGAAAGAGAAGAATTATATTCAAGAATAAATAAAAGAGTAGATGAGATGATGGATTTAGGGCTTTTTGAAGAATGGGAAAGAAATTCTATAAAATACCCAAATTCACAAGTTTTAAAAAACACAATTGGCTATAGCGAATTTTTTGAATTTCAAGATAGGGCTTTAGCTATAGAAAAAATTAAGCAATACACAAGAAACTTTGCAAAAAGGCAAATGACATATTTTAGGTCAAATAATGATATAAAGTTTGTTTCTTGCGTGGAAGATATTTTGAGGGAAATAGATGAATAAGTTTTTGTTTAAGAAGATTTTAGGTTTTTCTTTTATTTTGGTTTTTTCTTTTTGTTCTTGTTCTTTAGGGGCAAAAGCAGATGAACCTATTCAAGCAGGTGTGAAATACAACGAAGCGAGCGCAAGGATTGAAGCATTTTCAAATGTCCAAAGGAAAATAGAAAAAGATAAATTCAAAGAAGAATTTTCAAGATATTTAAAAGACGAAAACAAAAAAGAAAACATAGCTTCGATTAAAGAAAAAAATTTCGAAATAGTTTTTAAGGATAAATATCTTGAAAACGAAGAAAACACGCGCTTTTTGTGCCCATTTTATTTAGACGACACTTTAATTACTTATGCAATAATCTATAAAGATAAAATCAGATATGCTTTTTATTATAATGTTTTTGGCTCTTTGATGAAAATAGATATCAGGGAAGATTTATCTAAAGACTATCCTAAAAAAATCTTGAGCTATTCAAGAACCGGTAAATTAATCGGGGTTACTTTTGAAGCAAGCGATAAAGAGCAATTTGTTTATAGCGAAAAAGGAAAGCTTATCGCACATTGGGAAGATAAGAAAATGTATGACAAAGAAAACAATATTCCTAAATTCTTAAAAATCCAAAGAGGCGCATTGGAAGAGGCTGAAAAATAGCTAAAATTTTAAAATTTTTATAAAGTTTTAACGAATTTTTCCATTTTTTCGTGGTCAAAGTCGTTTTCCCACCTTGCCACAACCGCTGTTGCTATGCAATTTCCGATTAGATTTACTGTTGTTCTTCCCATATCCAAAATTTGGTCTATTCCAAGCAAAATCGCAACTCCTGCCACAGGAAGCCCAAAGCTTGTTAAAGTCCCAGTCAAGATAACCAAAGAAACCCTTGGGACGCCAGCGATACCTTTTGAAGTGAGCATAAGAGTTAACATAATCATTAATTGTTGCTCGATTGATAAATCAATCCCTGCGATTTGTGCGCAAAATAAAGTCGCAAGAGTTAAATATAAAGTGGAGCCATCTAGGTTAAAAGTATAGCCCATAGGCATTACAAAGCTTACTATGCTTTTTGGAACACCAAATTTTTCCATTAATTCCATGCCTTTAGGCAATGCCGCTTCAGAAGAAGCTGTTGTGAAAGCCAAAAGCGCCGGTTCTTTTATTGTTTTCATAAGGCTTCTAAAAGAAACTCTGATGATTTTACAAGCGACAATTAAAACAAGTACAACAAAAACAACCAAGGATAGATAAGTTATTCCTATTAGTTTTGCATAGCTTGCTAAGACCCCTATGCCATTTTGCCCGATGGTCGCGCTAATCGCCCCAAAAACGCCAATAGGAGCGAATTTCATGACATATTCTGTGAATTTAAACATGATTTCACATACGCTTTGCATGATTTCTAAAACAGGGCGCGCTTTTTGCCCCACTGCGCATATAGCAAGAGAGAAAAATATCGTGAACACTACAATCTGTAATAAGTCCCCTTTTGCCATAGAATCAACTACGCTTGTAGGAATTGAATTTATAATCATGTGAGATAAAGAGTGGCCCGTGTCTATTGTTTGCATTTTTTCAACTGCATTAATAGAAACGCTTGAAATATCAATGTTAAAGCCGTCCCCCGGTCTTAAAATGTTTGCCATAAAAAGCCCTATAAAAAGAGCTAAAGTTGTTGCGATTTCAAAATAGATAATTGCTTTAAAGCCAATCTTGCCAAGGCTTTTGACGTCGCCATGGCCTGCTATACCTACGGTTAAAGTGGCAAAAATCAAAGGAGCGATAATCATTTTTACCATTCTTAAAAACATTTCGCCTAAAGGCTGCATTTTTATCGCCCAAGAAGGACAAATCCAGCCAAAAAGTATCCCTAAAACCAAGGCAATTAAAATGTATAAAGTTAATTTTTTAGAACTTTTCAATTAATGCTCCAGATATAATAAGCTAAAAATAAAACTTATTATATTATAAACACGCTAATTTGCCTATTTTTTTATAAATTTTTAATATCAAACAAGTTAGCTCATTCAACTTCCACGATTTGTATGATATGGAAGATAGCGCGCTATGGTATAATTTTCAAGAATATTTGAAAGGTTTCCCCAATGAATTTAGCTAGTTTTTTAAGTGTTGAAAACATCAAAGACTTAAGTTTTTATTTTGGTATATTTTTTACCTTAGCTTTTGTGATAAGGACATTTATCCCAGTCGACTTTTCGCCCGAGGTAAACAGCGACATAGGAAGTTTTGACACGGACGCTTCTTTTAATTTATTTTCTCTTGAAAGTATTATCGCTTTTTTGATGTCTTTTTGTTGGATATGCTTTTTGTCTTTAAAATTAGACTATAGCTTAAAAATGAGCTTTTTGATTTCCCTTTTGGTCGGGGTTTTTGCTATGGCATTATTTGCTTTTTTAATTGCTCAATTCAAAAAACTAGAAACAAGAGTGGAGCCTGATTTAAAAGACTTAGTGGGGACAAGAGGAAGAGCATATTTGAATTTTGCTCCAAATGGATTATCTAAAATTGAGATAGAATTCAATTCAAAGCTTCAAATTTTAGACGCAAAAAACTTGAAAGACGAAGAAATAAAGGCTTTTGAAGAGATAAAAGTTGTAAAAGTTGAAAACGAAATAATATATGTAGAAAAAATATAAAGGAGAAAAAATGGAACTATTTGCAGGTGGCGGTTTTCTTTTAATATTAATCCTTTTTGGGGCGGTTGCTTTCGCTGCTTCTCGCTTTAAAAGATGCCCTTCAAACAAAGTTATCGTAGTTTATGGTAAGGTGGGAGGCTCCCTAAGCGCCCATTGTGTCCACGGGGGCGGTGTTTTTGTTTGGCCTTTAATTCAAGATTATGGTGTTTTGAGCTTGGAGCCTATGACGACTGATATCGACCTTAGAGGGGCTTTGTCTAAAGGGAATATCAGGGTTGCCGTTCCTGCGACTTTCACGTTTGGGGTTTCTACTAATCCAAAGATTTTACAAAATGCAGCAGAAAGATTGTTGAATTCTTCTAAACAAACAATCATCTCTATGGCTTCTGACATAATCCTAGGGCAATTGCGTTTAGTTATTGCGACATTATCCATCGAAGAAATTAACCAAGATAGAGAAAAATTCCTAGAACAAATAAACATAAACGTTGATTCCGAGCTTAATAAATTAGGCTTATCTGTAATAAACGTAAACGTTCGAGATATCACAGACGAATCTGGCTATATCGACGCTATCGGGAAAAAAGCGGCGGCAGAAGCAATTAACAAAGCAAAAGTCGAAGTAGCGCAACAAGAAAAACTGGGCGCTGTAGGGGAAGCTGAAGCAAACAAGGATAAAGAAGTGCAAGTCGCAACTCAAAAAGCTCAAACGACAGTCGGCCAAGCAAATGCGCAAAAAGAACAACGTGTGCAAACAGCAAGCCTAGAAGCGCAAGCTGTCGAAGGAGAAAATATTTCAAAAGCAAACATTGCCCAATATAACGCAGCTTTGGCGGTAAAACAAGCGGAAGCTTTAAAAACAGGAGAAGTTGCAAAAGCAAACGCAGCGCGCGATATCTTAGTTGCCCAAAAAGAGCAAGAAGAAGCGAGATTGAAAAAAGAAGAACTTGTAGAACAAGAAATTGAAAAATTGAAAATCCAAGTTCAAGCAGACGCACAAGCAGAAAAAGCAAGAAGAATTGCTCTTGGGGAAGCGGACGCAATTAAAGCGAAATATTTTGCAGAAGCAGAAGGCGTAAAAGCAGTCTTAGAAGCAAAAGCTCAAGGTTATCAAAAACTTGTTTCTATTTCAAACAACAAACCTGAAGTTGCGACTTCGTTCTTGATGATTGAAAAAATCGAAGACATCGTTTCTAAACAAGTTGAAGCAATTAAAAATATCAAATTTGACAAAATCACAGTTTGGGACGGGGGCGCAGGCTCTTCTCAAGGCTCCACCACTGCAAACTTTATGAAAGATTTGATTAAATCTCTTCCTGCAATGCATGACCTTGCTTCTCAAGCAGGGATTGAACTTCCTCCTATTTTAGGAAAAGTTGAAGATTGCCAAGCAGCTGAATCTAAAATAGAAAAAGAAGAAGATAAGGAAGATAAAGAATAATTTTTCTTTAAGAATTTCTTTAAAAACATAAAAATTAATCTTAGGGTGTATTTTTTTAGTAAAAATACACCCTTTGATTGATGAGAAAAATACTAGAAATGGACTATATTATAAATAAATAAAGTAGACTGATTGGGGTAGGATTAGTGGCAATTTTGAAAAAAATGCCAAAAATTTCTGATTTTGTCTAAAAAAGATGATGGTAAGAGGTTAATATGACATTTGGTGTGTCAAATAGCATGAGCGCTATGCTTGCTCGTGTAAATTCAATAGAAAGTAATTTTAGCGCCCTAGGCGTTGAGATGAATATTGCCCAAAATGTCTCTCAAAGCGACTTTCAGACTATCTTAAATTCAAAAATAAAAGAAGCAGAAAAAAAAGAAGAAGAAAAAACTCCTCAAGAAATTGAAGAGCAAGAGCTCGATGAAGAAATTTCAAAATTAGAAAAACAAGCGATAAACTTAAAAAGCAAAATTGACCTAAAAGCTCAAAGCACAGACATAGACGAGATTATAGAAACTTTTTCCGATAAATATAATGTTGATGGGGATTTTATAAAAGCAATAATTAAACAAGAGTCAAATTTTAACGAAAAAGCGACCTCTAAAAAAGGAGCCATGGGTTTAATGCAATTAATGCCTGCGACTGCAAAGTCTTTAGGAGTGGTGAATGCTTATAATCCTTGGGAAAATGTGGAAGGCGGAGTAAAACACATCAAAAATCTTTTAATTCATTATAATGGTGACAAAAAGTTGGCGTTGGCTGCTTATAATGCCGGCATGGGCGCTGTGAAAAAATATGGCGGAATTCCTCCATACAAAGAAACAAATAACTATGTAAATTCAATAATGGCGCAATACAACAAAGTAAAAGAGGCTAAAATATGATAACAAGAGGGATAGAAACAGTTTCTTATGGTATGCAAGCGCTTTTGGATTTTGAAGATGTCACAGCGCACAACTTAGCAAACGTCACAACAAACGGCTTTAAAAAGTCTAACATCACTTTTCAAGACATTATGAGCGCAAAAGTTCAAGCGAAAAATGCGCAAGGAAAAACAAAAGACGTGGGCACTTTGTCTAATGGAGTGAGGACGGATAGAACATACGTCGATTTTTCTCAAGGCGGCTTACAAGAAACAGGCTACAAACTCGATTTGGCGCTTCAAGGAAAAGGCTTTTTTAAGATTAGATATCAAGATGTGAAAGACGACAACACGCCATATAACGAACATAATTTCTATTATCAAAGAGTGGGCGATTTTAAGATGGATAATGAAAACTATCTTGTAAACTCCGATGGCGATTATGTTATGGATATCGAAAACAAAAAAATTAAAATCACAAGAGACAGACAAACTCAAGACAAATTAGAAATGAACAGAATGGATATAGAGCAAGATTTGCTTGTTTCTGAAACAGGGAATATTGAGCTTAATTCCGCTGGCTACCGCGCTAATTTGCAAAAAATTCAAGTTTGCGATTTTGAAGACAAAACAAATGTTTCTCAAATCGGCCAAGGAAAATATTTGCCGATTTATGGAAAAGACGCAGGGCTTCATACCTTAAAAGATGGCGAATATTCAATCCAGCAAGGAATGCTTGAGATGTCTAATGCAAACACTATATCTGAAATGTTGAACACGATTAATGTTTCAAGAGGATATGAAACGATGAGTACCATGCTCAAAACCCAAAGCGACACTCTTTCAAGGGCGATTAGTTTAGGAAATATTTCAGGTTAAAAAGTTTAAAATGAGGAAGAAGATAAAATGTTAAGAGCACTAACTACAGCAGCGACAGGCATGATTGCCCAACAAAACAACTTAGATGTTATATCAAACAATATTGCGAACTTATCGACTTATGGATATAAAAAAGTGCGCGCTCAATTCCAAGATTTGTTGAGCCAAACCGTAAGAACCCCGGGGGCGCAAATGGGCCAAGGGACATATCAACCTGTGGGGATTGAAATAGGCCTTGGAACAAAGACTTCTGCCACTACAAGGGTTTTCACAACAGGAACTATGCAATCAACAGATAGACAGCTTGATATGGCAATCGCAGGCGATGGCTTTTTCCAAGTGACTCTTGATGATGGCTCATTAGCATACACTAGAGATGGCGCTTGGCAGATGGACGCAAACGGGCAAATTGTGACTTCTGATGGATATCAATTACAGCCACCTATCACAATTCCTACAAACGCAAAAGATATCACCGTTTCTCAAGCAGGGATTGTTTCTTGCACAACGGGGACAAATTCAGAACAAACGCAGCTTGGGCAAATTCAACTTGTGAAATTCCAAAACCCATCTGGGCTTTTGGCGATTGGGCACAATTTATATAGAGAAACACAGTCTTCAGGGACTCCTCTTCAAGGAACAGCAGGAGAAGAAGGATATGGGACAATAGAACAATGTTTCTTAGAAGGCTCAAATGTCCAAACCGTGGAAGAATTGGTTGCTCTAATTAAAACAGAAAGAGCTTATGAATCTAATTCAAAAGTAATTAATGCGGGTTCTGACATTTTGCAACAAACTAACCAAATAGTATAGAAAGAAGAAAATAGATAGATGAAATTTTGGTTTAAAAGCTTAATAATATTTTTCTTGTTGCTTGTTTTTTCAAACAGCGCTTTTTGCTATGTTTTATCTAAAGAAGAAATTCAAAAAATTATTTTAAATAGAGTGCAAAATGAATATAAAAAAGAGCTTTCTTCTTATTCTTCTGATTTTAAAATAGAAATTCAAGGAATTCCAAACGAAAAGATAATTTCAAACGAAACTGCTCCTTTAAAAATTCAATTAATTTCCCAACAAGAGGGTTTTTCGCCTAATTCATATAGAAAAGTAATTGTGAGAAATTCTAAAGGGCAAATTTTAAAATCTTTTGCAATAAACGTTCAAACGAAAGTATATTCTAATGTTCTAGTGGCTTCAAAGCCAATAGGCTTCAATCAAGAAATTAATTCAACAAATACAAAAATAGAAAGAAAAGAAATCACAAGAAACCTTGAAAATTCTTTTAATTTTCTTCCGAATAACGTTGTTTCGAACAGGAATTTTCCACAAGGAAGCATAATTTTAAAAGAAGGTTTAAAAAAGAAAGCTTTGATTTCAAAAAATTCTATGGTGGATATAAAATTTCAATCTAAGACTTTAGAAATAAAAACAAGAGGCCATGCCCTAAAAGACGGGTCTTTAGGAGATGTGATTTTAGTGAAATCAGATAAATATAATAAAACTTATAATGCCATTGTGCAATCGTCAAATGAGGTTGTAGTTAGGATTTAGTATGAAAAAAGAAATGAAGAAAATAAATAAAGGAATATTTTTAATATTTTTATCTTTGGTTTTGATATCAAGCGCAAAAGCTGAAAGCTTATTTAGTTTGAACGCTTCTCAAGCGACTGTGATTGAGCCAAAGCCTTTATTCTGTTCCGTTAGGGCAAGAAACGTAGGAGACCTTGTTTCAATCGTGATTGAAGAAGCGCCAAATTCTTCTGACAATGGCTCATATTCTATGGGAAAATCAAATTCTTTTGCAAAAAACGTGACAAAAATCTTTAGCGTTTTATCTAAATCAGACCTCGCAAGCGCAATTGGAAACAACACAGATGGCACTTTAGACGTCGCTAATTCTACAGTTGTTGCGAGAAATTTATCCATGAACGACACAATAGCAGCCCAAGTAGTCCAAGTTTTGCCTAACGGAAATTTATTGGTCCAAGGCAAAAAGAGCCTTGTTTCTCAAAACGAAAGAGTGGATATGATAATTTCCGGAATAGTTGACCCAAAATGGATTAACCAAAAAGGAGAAGTTTCTTCTTCTCATGTGGCAAATCTTCAATTTGCGATGAATGGCTCTGGCACTGTTTCAAGAGGTCAAAACGAGGGAGTTGTAAATAAAGTTATGAGAGTGATTTTCTAAAATCTAGAATAAATTAAGCAAACAAAATTGATAATGGTAAGGTGACAATAAATGTTTAAAAAACAAATAGCATTAATAATCTTGATGGCGCTAATAATTCCTTTTAGCTCCGTATTTGCTCTAAGCGAGCAGACTTTAAGGATTAAAGACATAACTCACGTTAAAGGTATCAGAGAAAACCAAGTCGTGGGCTATGGGCTTGTAGTCGGCCTTCAAAACACAGGTGACAATTCAAGACACACTCAAATGACAAGCCAACAAATGCTTTTGTCTTTAGGAACGGTAATCGACCAATCAAACTATATCCAAAAAGGCACATCGGCAGCAGTAATTGTGACTGCTACTGTTCCTCCTTTTGCAAAAGAAGGAGATAAAATAGATGTTACTGTTTCTGCTATGGCGGACGCAAAAAGCTTGTCCGGAGGTGTTTTAGTGCAAACGCAACTAAGAGCTCCAAATGGAGAAGTTGTAGCAATCGCGCAAGGGCCTTTGACTGTGGGAGGAATTAAGGCTTCTTCTGGAGGCGCAAGCTCTTCTAAAGGAGTCACTACAACAGGAAGAGTGCCAAATGGGGCAATTATAGAACGCGACATTCAAACGACAATCGGAGACGACACAAGTTTAACTTTGCTTTTAGATAAAGCAGACTACACCATGGCTTCAAGAATTGCAAAAACAATCTCAACTCGCCTAGCGCCATCTCGTGCGCTCGATGGCGGAGCCGTGAGCGTTACTATTCCTCAAAAATATAGAAACGATAGAGTTACATTTTTATCTTTAATCGAAAATCAAATCGTGGGCGCCACTTCTTCTAAAGCAAAAGTAGTGGTAAACGAAAGAACAGGAACAATTGTAATCGGCGGAAATACGAAATTAATGCCTGCTGCTGTGGCGCATGGGGGGATTACAGTGACCATCAGAGTGGAAAATGAAGTAGTTCAGCCAAACCCACTTGCCCAAGGCAATACTGCGCTTCAACAAAATGCGCAAATTCAAATAGACGAAAAACAAGGCTCTTTAGTTCAAATGGACGCAAATTCAAATTTGTCTGATTTAGTGAGTGCGCTAAATAACATAGGAGTGACCCCTATGGATTTAATTGCGATTTTACAAGCGCTTTCTCAAGCAGGAAGCCTAGAAGCAGAGTTGGAGGTAATATAAAATGCAAAATTATATAGGCTCAATCGGCGGAAGCTATATGCAAAATAGCTCAGATTTAGCGGAAATCGCAAGCATTAAAAGAGGCTCTAAGACTGAAAAAGAAAAGCTTGAAAAAGTCGCAAAAGAATTTGAATCTATTTTTGTTTCAAAAATGTTAAATGAAATGGAAAAAACAGTGGACAAAGAAGGTTCAATGTTTCAAGAAAGTAAATATTTAGATAATTTGAAATCGTTTATGTATAATGATATTGCGCGCTCTATTTCAAACGACCCGAGAAACAACTTAGGAATAGCAAAGCAACTTTATTCACAATTAGAAAAGACAGTTAAAGGTTAAAAATGGATATCAATAACGATTCTCGTATTTCAAATTTAATAGCAAATTCAATTTCAAAGCTAAATTTAAACACGGCTACTCGTGCTTTTGAAGCAAATAAAAAGTCTCCAAAAGAAATCGAACAAGAAGAAGTTGAAACAAAAAAAGAAGACATTTCTTTAATCGGAAACAATCTTTCTTCAAACAACGAGATAAATGTGGAAGAAATTCAAAAATATGCTCAAGAAATGGGAGAAAATCTTTCAATTGACGACATAAATTATGGCTTAAAATATGGAAGAAGCGTTATTGCAGACTATAGCGCATAAAAGTTTAAAAACAGGGTGAAAAATGGAATTTATTGAAATAAAAGAAAATCTTGAAAAACTAAAAAGTTTTTTAAATCAAAAAAAAGAAGCAATAATCAAAAAAGAAATCGAAACTTTAAATAAAATTGACGAAGAAATTTTGGTCATTGTGGAATATTTAAACAAAAACGATTATAAAAAATTTATAGAAAATTTTGAAACAAAAGAAAAAGAAGAATTAAAAGCGATTTCTTTAGAAATTAAAAAGCTTGAAGAAGCAAATCAAAACTTAATAAAACACTCCTTAGATGTTATAAATGGGCTTTTATTTGGAATATTAAATATAACAAATAACGAAAATTCCTCCTATAACTCTGAGGGTAAAAATCTTACAGATGAAAGCCAATACACAATTTCATCTATCACGGAAGAAGCTTAATAAAAGGATTTATTAAAGATGTCACTTAATCAAAGCATGAATATTGCAACAGGCTCATTGAAAAATAATCAATATGCCTTAACTGTTGTGTCTCATAACATAGCAAATGTGAATACGGAAGGATATATTCGCCAAAGAGTTAATTTTCAAGAAGACAGGCTTTATGCGGATCAAAATAATGTTTTAAGGACAATCAAAGGTCTAAATGGCGCAAAAATTTCTCAATTGACAAATTTCGTAGATAAAGGTGCGCTAGATGACACCATTAGAACAAATTCTGACGCAAATTATTATAACACTTTAGCAGATAACTTATCCGGCCTTGAAGACATCGTAGATGCTCTAGGAGATGATGGCTTAAATTCTTTATTAAATGACTTTTTTAAAGCTTCATCTAACCTAGAACAATATCCAACAGACATCTCAATCAGACAACAATTTGTGACGAGTGCTGAAAATATTTGTGATAAATTTAACGACTTAGCTAAAAAAATAGATATCAAAGAAGAAGAAGCAATTGAAGACACAAATAGCGCTGTGGACACATTAAATTCTTTATTTGAAAAGTTGGCTGACGCAAACAGCGAATATATTAAATCAGGAAAAAGTGACGCTGCAAAAAATAACATAAATTCTATTTTGCAAGAAATCTCCGGCTATAGTGACGTCACATATAGTACAAATTCTAATGGCACAGTGAATCTTTATATAGGAAACACTACGGTAGTCCAAGCAGGAAAACAAAATTACACCCTAGAATCCAAAATGGAAAATGGGAAATATTCCTTATATCTTCAATCCACAGATGACCCAAATTATAAATTAACAAATGGGATAACAGAAGCTTTCTCTTCTGGCAAAATGAAGGCTCAATTGGACTTTTTAAATGGAGATAGCACATATACTTTGTCTTCTTTAAGGGGCAAATTGGACGATTTAGCAAACACTTTTGCAACAGAATTAAATAAAATTCAAACTTATTCTGACGGCGACACTTTTGCAGCCTCTATCACAACAGATGGCAACGGGAACTTGCTTTTAGAAAAATCTACAGAAAACTTGTTTTCAACTTCTGATGGTTCCACAAAATTCAGCGCAAGTAACATTTCAATAAATTCTAAAATCAAAAAAGACCCTTGGCTTTTAGCTGCAGCAAGAATAGATTCCACTCAATATGACGGAGATTCATGGAAAAATGCAGTCGGGAATTCTTCAAATGCGACTGAAATCACGGATTTGCAAAACAAAAAAGTTTGTTCTTATGCAAAAAATTCTGATACAACTTTTTCAAAATTTTTGTCGAGTTTGGCTACGGACATAGGCTCAAACGTGGATAGCATAAAGGCTAAGGCGGACAATGCGCAAGATTTGGCGGATAGTTCCATGACCACATTTACTAATCTAATCGGAGTAAATTTAGACGAAGAATTGGCAGATATGATAAAATATCAAAGGTCGTATGAAGCGTCTGCTAAATTATTTTCCACGGTGAACAACCTCTACGACACGATTTTATCAATGGTTTAAGGCTTTTAAGAAAAAGGATTTTCTAATATGAGAATTGCAACTTCTACAATGACAAACATGGCTACAACCTCTACAAGTGGGGCTTATGAAAGATATTTTAATATCTTAAATAAGATTGTGCAAAACAAAAATTTCACAAAGCCATCAGAAGACATAGCTGGCACTTCGAATTTATTGAAAGTGAACGATGGCATTGCAAAGCTCGACGAATATCAAAGCAATATAAACACAGCCATGGGCGAAATGAATTTTGCTTATGATACTTTAGGAAGCGTGAATGATGAGCTTGGAAAAATAAACTCCTTAATTACAGAAGCTTCAAACGCAACAACGACACCTGATTCTGCTAAAGCGATTGCTTCAGAATTAAAACAAAGAGTTGATTCTGTGAAAAATTATATGAATTCAAAATATTTGGATAATTATGTTTTTTCCGGAACAAATACGGAAACTCCCGCATATAAAACACAAGACGACGGGACTGTAGTCTATCAAGGAAGTTCTTCTTCGGCTCAAGGCAGAAGCCTCACTATCGCAGAAGGAAAAACCATGGAATATAACATCACAGCAGACAGCGTTTTTCCTATCACAACCACGACAAACCCAGACGGCACAACCACAACAGAGGATTTCTTCTCTAAAATGGACGAATTGTATAACACCTTAAATCAAGATCCTCTTGACTATGATGCGATTAGAAAAAATATGGACGTTATACAAAATGCTCAAAATAAAGTCGTTATGGCACAAGGTGAATTTTCGGCGAGAGTTTCAAAATTAGATACTTCAAAATCTTTAAATGAAACTGCGTTGACTAATTTGCAAGAAAAAAAATCAGACATTGAAGAAGTGGATATCACAAAAGCGGCAACTGAACTTTCGAGCGCGAAAGCAGCGCTTCAAGCAAGCTACCTTGTTTCTCAACAGGTGTTATCCGGCATGTCTTTGCTTGATTATCTATAAAAATTAAAAAAGAATAAAAATAAAAAATCGCCGATTAAAATTAATCAAGCGAAAACAAATTTACTTACCATTATCCTGCCCCTTTTGAGGGGTATTTTTTTATCCTATATTCATTATAAACCTAAAGATTTATTTTTTCCACAAAATAATATATATAGATGATGTTAATCTTTTATAATTCTTACGTTGGTCGAGCTTGAGACCTCTTGCCTGCAAGATATTGCTCCGTTTGGAGTGACGTAATATCCCCCTGAGCCGCAGTTTGGAAGGCTTTCTTGGATGGAGAAAAACCCGTGAGGTGCCCTAGGTTGTTGAACCTGTTGAAGCTTCTATTTGGATATGGCCTTGGGTGCCTATGCGCGTGCCTTGGGGGTTTTCTTAAATTATTGTAATTATTATAAAAGGGGTGATATTGGCTTGGGTAGGGGTAATGGTTAGAATAAAAATTCAAAGGCGGCATAGTTATTGAATTATAGCCCAACATTCTTAAATTATTCAAAAGCTTGTTGTTGCCCAAGATTGAATTATTCCAACCGTAGTTTGGGCTATAGTAGTTATAGCTGTTTGTTGAAAATCCTCCTAAGTCAAAAGCTAAGGTGTTTGAGAAAAGAAGAATAGATAAAATAAAAATTGCGTTTTTCATAGCTTTAGAATAGTTATTTTTAAAAAGAAAATAATTCTCTAATTGGCTATATAATTTGAATAAGATTTTAAAAAGAAGCTTTAAAGTAAAAGTTTAATTTCGCACAATAAAATACTTTATAGTATAATATACTTAAACATGTGTTGCGTTATAATAACAAAATTGGCGCATAAATTAAAAAGGAGAAAAATATGGAAGACAATAAAAATCCTTTTAAGGAAGAAGAAGTTAAAGAAAACGAAAATATAGAAGAAGTAAAAGAAGCCCAAAAGGAAGCTCAAGAAGAGACAAAAGAAGAAGCAAAAGAAGATCTTCAAGAAGAAAAAAAAGACGAATATAAAGAAAAATATGAAGATTTAAACAACAAATATTTAAGACTTGCAGCCGATTTTGACAACTTCAGAAAAAGAACGCAAGCAGAAAAAGAAGAGCTTGCAATCCATGCAAATTGCGAACTTTTGAAGAAAATTTCTGTTGTTTTAGATACTTTTGAACGTGCAAAAGAACATTTGAAAGAAATTGAAGATTTCAAAATCGTGAAAGATGGCTACGAAGTAGCTTTTAAGCAATTATTAGACACATTAAATAAAATCGGCATGGAAGAAATTTCTTGCCTTGGGGAAAAATTTGACCCAAACGAACACGAAGCAATCGCGCAAGTGCCGACAGACGAATACGAGCCTGATTCAGTTGCTGCTGTTATGCAAAAAGGTTATAAAATGGGCGATAGAGTAATCCGTCCTGCTCTTGTTGGCGTTGCTGTAAAAAAAGACAACTAAGCAACTAATTTAAGGATTCAAAATGGATTATTATGAAATATTGGGCGTTTCAAAAGACGCTTCAAAAGACGAGATAAAAAAAGCTTTTAGACAAAAAGCAAGACAATATCACCCAGACATCAACAAAGCTTCCGACGCAGAAGAAAAATTTAAAGAAATCGGAAAAGCTTATGAGACTTTGTCTGATGACCAAAAAAGACAAATCTATGACCAATATGGCGAAGACGGCTTGCAAAACGCAGGCTTTAACCCAAATTCTTTTAACATGGGAGATATTGACCTTGGCGACATTTTCTCTTCTTTCTTTGGGGGCGGTTTTGCTTCAAGAAGTTATAGAAGAGACCCAAATGCCCCTCAAGACGGGGACGACCTTCGCCTTGATATAGAAATAGATTTCCTAGAAGCTTGTTTTGGAGTGGAAAAAGAAATTAAAGTGACGCATTTGGAGCCTTGCGAAGCTTGTAATTCTACGGGCATGGATAAAGACGCAAAAGACACAGTTTGCCCGGTCTGCCATGGGCAAGGAAGGGTGCAACAAAGCACGCAGACGATTTTGGGCTCTTTCACTTCTGTGACCACTTGCCCAAATTGCCACGGTACAGGGAAAAATCCAACAGCATATTGTAAAGTGTGCCATGGCGTAGGCGCAGTTGAAAAAGAAAAGAAAATCACAATCAAAATCCCAGCAGGGGTAGAAAATGGCTCTAAAATGAGAGTGGCGCACGAAGGAAATTCGGGCAAAAACGGAGGCAGACCTGGGGATTTATATGTCGTTTTGCATGCTAAAAAATCTCCAATCTTTGAAAGAGAAGGTTTTGATATCTATACAGAACTTTCTATCACCACTCCTCAAGCAGTCTTAGGGGACGAAATCACCGTAAAAACTATCCATGGCGAAGCGATTATGAAAATCCCAGCAGGAATTCAAAATGGCGACAGATTGACTTTAAAAGGCTATGGGGTATATTACCTTGGAAGCAACACGCAAAAAGGAAATCATTATTTTACGGTTAAAGTTGTTGTTCCAAAGAAAATTTCTGCTCAAGAAGAAAAATTGTATAAAGAATTATATATTCTATCAAAACAACAAGAAAAAGACGGGCTTTTAAACAAAGTCAAAGCGGCGCTTGGAAAATAATCAAAGGGGGATAGATGAATTTTAGAAAACTTTTGTTGTTATTAGGTTTTTTGTTTTTGGCACAGGTGAATTGCGCCAACGCTTCAAAGCTTCCTAATGACGTTTGGAATTTTGTAAAAACTTCTCTTCCAAATGCGCAACAAAGGTTCGATTCCGTCATCACAATAAACGAAAACACCATGTATATTCCGCTTTCGCCTCCTTCCACCACAACGGTTGACGCAATCAAGATAGATTATACATATCCAACAAACAAAAAATTAAATGAATACCCTGAAGTCGTTCTTTTGAACAATGGTTATTCTTTGCTTAAAGTCACAAAAGATTCTAAAGGCAACTATAGCTTGACCAAAAAAGACGATTTACCCATAAAAGTGCGCCTTGGGCTAATGCCACAAGATATGCTTATTCCAGTAGGACTCAAAATGCCAGAAAGCTTAAAGCTCACTTTGGGGGATTTATTGGTTCCATCTAAGAGCGAAGCTTCTTTAGTCTTAGACGAAAAAGAAAAACAAAAGACTTCAAATTATTATAGCCCTGTTGTGAAAAGAAGCGAATTTATCCCAAGCGTGGATTTTAAAGACAAAAGAATTTATATAAACCCTAAAAATTCAAAGTTTGTGGAAGTTTATGATAATTCTAAAGCTGCCCCTTTATATGAGCTTAAATTATCCATGATGCCTCTTAAAATAGTGACTTCTAAAAAGACAAACGTTGCTTTAGTTCTTTATTGGAGTGGAAAAAATGCTCAAATCATCGACTTGTCGGACGAAAGAGTAATTTCAGACATTCCATTAGACGCAAATGCGACAGATGTTTGCTTAAATGAAAAAGAAAATTTGGCATATTTAACAAGCGCAAACGCGAATGCAATTTATGTCATAGATTTGAACAAAATGCAATTGTCTCAAGTAATCAAACTTGATCAAAGACCTTCTAAAATTTCTTATAGCGAAGTTGATAATTCTTTAGTTTTTTATGATGAATTTAATTCAAAGATTTTTGTTGTTACAAAAAGCGAATATGACTATATAGTGCAGCCTTTAGGTAGCGTCGACAATGTTTCCGGAGTCGTTTCTGATGTCGCTAATGCTTATGTGATTTCAAGGACAGATAGTCAATTATATGTTTTCGACAAAGTTCAAGGTAAATTGATAAATTCAATCGAAACAGATAAAAAACCTACAGACATCTTGCTTTTCAAAAATAAACTCTTCATTTTGTGCTCAAAAGAAGGCTATATGGATATTTACGACACAATTGAACAAAAAATGCTTTCAAGAGAACAAATTTCAAAAGACGGTTTTTATTCCAAGATGACAAGAGTGGGCGAGGATAATAGCGTCTTGATTACTGGGCTTGGGGTAAATCAGTATGTTTTATATAGCCTAGACGATATGAAGGTCGTGAAAAAGCAAGATTCTTATATAGATGTTGCAAACATTGTAATTTTAGACAAAAATCAAAGATTGTAGAATATGGAAAAAGAAAATATAAAAAAAGTCATACCTTCTTGTTTTGACGAGACAACTGAAAAAGTGCTTTTTGAGCTCCAAAAGACCCAAAAAGAATATTGGAATTTAGATAGAGAATCTGCTAATTTTTTAAATAGCTTAATTAAAATGACAAATTCAAAAAATGTCTTAGAAATAGGGACATCAAATGGTTATAGCGGAATTTGGATTTTAAAAGCTTTAGAAAAAACAAAAGGAAAATTGACGACGATTGAATTTTGGGAAAAAAGGCAAAGGGTCGCAAGAAAAAACTTTGAAACTTGTTGCCCAAGTGCCCTAGTTGAGCCAAAAATTGGCTCTGCTGTGGTCGTTTTAGAGGATTTGCTTCAAGAGGTCGAAAAAGGCAAAAGGGAAAAATTTGATTTTGTTTTTATTGACGCAAATAAAAAAGAATATATAGAATATTTGCACTTGGTGAAAAAAATGCTCTCTTCAAATGGGGTCATTTTGGCGGACAATATTTTGTCGCATTATGAAAAAGTGGAAAATTATGTCGAAGAATTGTTTTCGGATTCTTCTTTTCAATCTCAAATTCTCGAGCTTGGCGCTGGCATGATGCTTTCTTATCGCTTATAAAAATTTTTCGTGATTTTTTCTATTTTGTTCATTGGTTTGTCTTTTAATTTTTAAAATATTTCGTCATTCTGAAAGCTCTAAAAAACAAGCGAAGTGTAGTTTTTTGAGCTGTTCAGAATCTTTAAAACATGGAGTGTGTAAATTCAACATTGAATAAAGACCCTGAAACTGGTTCAGGGTGACGGTTTGCGGGATTTTTATCTATGTCGCGACATTTGGTAAAAATTCAAAAATAAACATCACAAAAGAAGTGCGAAGCCAGAGCAAAGCGAGCTCGCGACGAGCGAGAGAGCTTGCGATTGATAGGCGACGTAAGAATTTGCTTTGCAAATTCCACAGGAGCAGAAGAAAAATGAACAAGTCAAAAGCATTGAATTCAAAATAAATTGATTTTGTTCACTTTTTCTTTTCATATGCCATTTGTTTTTTAATTTTTATTCTTTCTTTTTATCTTCCATATTCTTAAACTTCTCAAGCGATTTTTCTTTCTTTTCTTGAATGATTTTTTGCGCTTGAACGTCTCCTTTTTCGATGGCAGTTTTTTGAATACGTTCTTTTTCCACGTCTGTTGTCTTTTTGAGTTTGTATACGAAGATTAAAATTTCTGCAATTGCTTTATATAAGTCAGGCGGAATTTGCCTATTTACCTCGACAAGTCTAAATAGCGCGCGCGCCACGGGCGGGTTTTCGATTACTGGGATATTGTGTTCGCGAGCAATGTCTTTAATTTTTTGCGCAAATAGCTCCGTCCCTTTTGCCACAAGCATTGGTGAATCCATCTTTTGCGCGTCATATTTAATGGCGCATGCCACGTGGGTCGGGTTGCACACAACAAAGTCGCAAGTTGTGACTGCGTCCATCATTTTTTGTTGCAACAATTGTTGCCTTCTTTGGCGAAGCGCCGCTTTCACGTTTGGGTCGCCTTCAGAGTTTTTATATTCATCTTTCACTTCTTTAAAAGACATTTTTTGGTCTTGTAAAAATTTCCATTTCGTGACCCCATAATCCGCAGCAGCAATAATCAAAAAGGCAATCCCTGCTTTGATTACGAAGTCCAAAAGTAAAGAGCCAAATTGCATCATAACGGCAAAATGGTTGTCTATTGCAGCGAGCATAAGGATTTGCTCAAAATGGGCTTTATATACAATATAACCAATAATCCCTAAAATTAGCACTTTTGCTATATTTTTAAACAAATCAAACAAAGTCTTTGGATTGGCTAAATTTTTAAAATATTTTGTCGGGTTGAATTTTTCTGCGTTAAATTCCATGGGTTTTGTTGTGAATAATGGCCCGATTTGAATCATGTCTCCCATAATCCCAATGAAAGCTGCCAAAAAAAGAATAGGTAAAAGTATGCAAGCAGTCGGGATTATAGTTTTTAAAAATAAATATGAATAGCCGATTTCGTCGAGGTGTTTGTTTGGAATTTGCTCATACACCATAGTAAAAAGAGAGGTCAACTGTTGCCAGATGAAAGGCGCAATAAGGTAGATTGCGCTAAACATGACGATTATCGCAATCGCAGTAGATAAGTCCTTGGACTTCACTACTTGTCCTTGTTCTCTTGCTTTTCGAAGCTTTTGTTGGCTCGCTTCGAACTGTTTATTTTCGTCGCCCATTCGTTTTTATTATTGTTCTAGTTTGATATTTGCAATTTTGGGGTCAAGAAGCTTTTTGCCGGATTCTGGAAAATCAATTTGCAAAAGCTGTCTTTGTTCATATTTCACGATTTTCACGATTTGCCCTCTGCCATATTTTCCGTGCAAAACATATTGCCCTGTTTGATAGGTGATATTCGGGGTGTCGTCTTTGTTTTCTTCTTTGAAAATCGGAAGATTTTCTTTTTTGGGGGTGGTTGTTTTTTCTAAAATTTCTGTTTTAAGTTCGGTTCCTTCGATTTTAGAAGAATTTTGTTTGTTGTCGGAATTTATGATTTCGCTAAAGCTGTCGTCTAGGGAAGTTTGCGCAACGTTTCCTAAGTCGATATCTTCGTCTTCTAAGTCGTCTAAAATCAAAGTGTCGTCTTTTTGTAATTCATTTTTTTTGATGTTATCTGTTTCAAGATTTTCTTTTTTATATTCGACATTATCCACTAGAACCTTGTTGTCTAAAGTGTTTTCGTATTCTTTAGAAGATTCTTTTGCGATTTGGAAAAAGTCTAATTCGTCGTCTGTTAAGTTGAAATTTTCTTTTTCCTCTTCTTTGGGTTCTTCCTTCTCCTCGTTTTCTTCTTCGACAACTTGAGCTCTGGCGGGTTCTTGTGCTTCTTTTTCAAAAACGATTTGAGGAGCTTCCGTTGGAGCTTCTTCTTTTTCTTCTTCTAAGATTTCTTCAAAAGCATCTTCTTTTGGAGCTTCAAGAGTTTCTATAGCTTCTTCTTCTGCCTCTTTATTTGTTTCTTCAAGAGAAGCTTCTTCTTGTTGCTCTTGTTCTTTGGCTAAGCTTTCTTCAAGCTCTTCTTTTGCCTCAAGCTCCGCTTCTTTTGTTTCGATTTTTGCTTCTTCTACAAAAGAAAATTGAGCCTCTTTATCCACTTCTTCTTGGTGGATTTTTTCAATGTCCTCTTGGACTTTTGTTTTTTGGTCTTTATAGTCTGCGAGGTTTTGGAATTCGTCTTGAGTGTTTTCTTCTAGCTCTTCTTTTGTTTCTTGTGC
Organism: uncultured Candidatus Melainabacteria bacterium; assembly: GCA_934675685.1. Classification (GTDB taxonomy): domain Bacteria; phylum Cyanobacteriota; class Vampirovibrionia; order Gastranaerophilales; family Gastranaerophilaceae; genus RUG14156. The sequence continues at coordinate 58,154 of CAKURL010000005.1, forward strand.
TTTTGGCTCTTCTTTTGCTTCTATTTTAGACAATTCTTTTAAAAGCTTTTCGCTATCTGTCGGTTGAGGCTTTTCTTCTTCATTATCTAAAAGGGAAAGAGCTATTTTTCTATATATTTTCTTTTGCTCTTGGTTCACTATTCCAAAATCTTTAGCTAAATAGATGAATTCATCTGTATTTTCGCCAAAAATTAAGCAATTTTGCGCAATTAAGCAATTGAGAGCAAAGTTTGCGTTAAGAAAATCGTTTCTTTGATATAAGCTTGATAAAAGCATGTAATTTTTGCAAAACTGCGACACAGAAGGCAACTTTTTGAAATTATAAGAAGCGCTTGGCACAAAGCTTATGTTCTTTTTGTGGCAATAGATTTTGTTTATAGAATCAACGTCAGAATTTTCTTCGTTTATTCTTGAGAATAAATAAATTTCGTCTTCTATTGCGCTTGCGATATATTCAAAAAATGGTTTTTGCCACATCACAGGAATATTTGACAAATCGACGATTGTAATGTCGTTTTTCTTGATTTCTTCCGTCAGATTATTTTTGTCTTTTTTAGTCGCAGCAAAGATAGAATCCATTTGATATTTTTTTAATTTTACAATTAAAAGCTTCAATTCTGTGTATGGCGTAGCTTTATATTGAGCTTGAATAACATTTAAAAACAAGCTGAATGGAATAAATTCGCCATCTTGTTCTTTTGCGAATTTTTTGATTTCGTTTATGATTTCGCCCACGATAGACTGGAACTCTAGGCTTGCGTCTTCTAATAATTTATCAAAAACGTAGTCGATTGTTTCGTAGTTTAAAGGAATTTTGAAGTCATGCGGAGCTTTGATTTTTCTTGCGCCTTCAAATTCGATAGAGCCTGTGGAATCAAGGATTACGGAATGTTTCTTTGAAGAAAGTTTTTTTGCTAAAGTTGCAAAAATTATGTTTGCGTCGTCTAATTTGTCCGCCAAAATAATCGCGTTATTGTTGAAAAAATCATATTGCAAAGCAAGCGGAGTCGAGCTTTTGGCATTTTTTCCAAAAACAAAAGTTTCTTTTTGGTTGTTTATGAAAGTTTCAACCTCTTCTTGTTTGATTTTAATGATTTCACATTCTTTGTTTGGGGTGAAGTTGTCGTAAGGGAGAACTTCGTTGTTTTGTGAAATTTTGTAAAAAAGTTTCAATTTTGCAACATTTTGTGAAGCGTCAAATTTATCGTCATAAATTTCGATGATTTGCGCTAAATATTTGTCCTCGTTTGACTTAACCATGAGGAAATCAAACAATTTAAAATTTTCTACTAGGGGGTTAAAAAGTATTCTTATTTGGTTATTTAAAGCATTCGCGACTTGCATAATAAACTTTCTCTATTCTTCAGACTAATTATACCAATAATACAAATATAATCCAATAGGGCTCTATGCATTATAATATTTTTATATTAGTACAAAATTTTCATTTTGAAAATATTTTTTTAAATTAGTACTTGACAGCAAACCATGTCCTTAATAATATGTAAGTATTGAAATTGCCGATGTAGCTCAATGGTAGAGCAACGGTTTTGTAAACCGTAGGTTGCGGGTTCGAGTCCCATCATCGGCTTTTTTCTATAATTGCACCTTAGAGTTTAATAGCTTGCTTTAAGTCACCGCAAGTGTGCATGCGGAATATGCCCTTGTGGCGCAGAGGTAGCGCACTCCCTTGGTAAGGGAGAGGTCGTGAGTTCAAGTCTCATCAAGGGCAAATTTAATTGCAAATTGAAAACTGAATATTATTCAACATATATCTAAAGAAAATTTTAAAAAGTTTATATTTGGGTAGATGGCCGAGTGGCTAAAGGCGACAGACTGTAAATCTGTTCTCGCGAGAGTACGGTGGTTCGAATCCACCTCTGCCCAAATACTTTTATCAAACAAGCCTAGCACTGATGTGCAAAGTCAAAACTATGGCATTTTGCCATTAATTAATTTATGAAACCAATTAACAAAAATAAGAAAAAAGGAGATTTATCTTATGGCTAGAGAAAAATATGAAAGAACCAAGCCACACGTTAACATTGGTACTATTGGTCACGTTGACCACGGTAAAACAACGTTAACTGCTGCTATTACAGGTTGTATGGCTGCTGCAGGCCAAGCTGAAGCAAAAAAATTCGATGAAATCGATGCTGCTCCAGAAGAAAAAGCACGTGGTATCACCATTTCAACTGCTCACGTTGAATATGAAACTGCTAACCGCCACTATGCTCACGTTGACTGCCCAGGCCACGCTGACTACGTTAAAAACATGATTACTGGTGCTGCTCAGATGGACGGCGCTATCCTCGTAGTTGCTGCTACTGATGGTGCTATGCCTCAAACTCGTGAACACATCTTGTTAGCAAGACAAGTTGGTGTTCCAAACCTAGTTGTATTCTTAAACAAATGCGATATGGTTGACGACCCAGAATTGTTAGACTTAGTTGAAATGGAAGTAAGAGAACTTCTTTCTTCTTATGAATTCGACGGAGACAACATTCCATTCGTTAAAGGTTCTGCGCTAAAAGCTTTAGAAGCTGTTCAAGCTAACCCTTCTGTAAAACGTGGCGAAGATCAATGGGTTGACAAAATTTGGGAACTTATGGACGCTATCGATTCTTACTTCCCAGAACCTGTTCGTGACTTAGACAAACCATTCTTGATGCCAGTTGAAGACGTATTCTCTATCACAGGCCGTGGTACAGTTGCTACTGGTAGAGTAGAACGTGGTATCGTTAAAGTTGGTGATGAAGTTGAATTAGTTGGTCTTGGCGAAACTAAGAAAACTACAGTAACTGGTGTAGAAATGTTCAGAAAATCTCTTGACCAAGGTCAAGCAGGTGACAACATTGGTGCATTGTTACGTGGTATCGACAAAACTGAAATCCAACGTGGTCAAGTTTTGGCTAAACCTGGTTCAATCACACCTCATAAAAAATTCACAGCTAACGTTTATGTATTGAAAAAAGAAGAAGGTGGACGTCACACTCCATTCTTCCCAGGATACCGTCCTCAATTCTATATCAGAACAACTGACGTAACTGGTTCAATCAAATTCGACGGCGAAATGGTAATGCCTGGTGATAACGTTGTAATGGAAGTTGAATTGATCAACCCTGTAGCTATTGAACAAGGTATGAGATTCGCTATCCGTGAAGGCGGTAGAACTGTTGGTGCCGGCGTTGTAGATAAAATTGTTGAATAATTTAGTTGACAATTATTTATAACAAAATAAATTCAAAAACCTCTTCAAGAAATTGGAGAGGTTTTTTGTTGTCCTGAAACAAGTGAGCCATAGCGCGACTGCGCTTGGCGAACGAAGTTGAGGGCAAAGGTGTGTGAAGTCCGTGACGGCAGACCGATGAGGTCTGGCGGACAGGACGAAAACCGTACCAGAGCAAAGCGAAAGCTAGGCAGACTTGCCAGCTTGAGCAAAACGAGGGCATAGGTGTGCGAAACAAAAGACGAGCGACGAACTCGGCTTTTGTGTAGTCCGTACCAGAGTCGAGTGAGCCTAGCAATGCTTTGCTTGGCGAACGAAGTTGAGGGTAGATTTGTGCGAAGCTCGTGATTGTCGAAAGCGATGAGCCTCAGACAAGACAGAGCGTAGACCTTTAATGGGCGACGTAGGAGCGCAAGGGCACAAGCTCGAGCACCACAGGAGCTTTGTCGGATTAGTAAATCCGACCTACATTTATAAAACAATCTGTCATTCTGAACAGCTTAAAAACTACGCCGCGCTTCGCAGCTTGTTTTTTAAAGCTTTCAGAATGACCTTAACGCCCTCTCAACTCTAAAATCTTCCCCTTTAGGCTTCAATTGATAACAAGTATAAACATAAGAAACAAGCATACTTATAAATAACGCTAAAAAGCAAACTAGAATTATAATATCGTTCTTTTTCATCAACTAATCCTTATCTTGAATATTCTTGGCTAACCACTCTTGCGCCCTTGCGCCCAAGATTATCTTCCCGTCAACCCGAATTCCATATCCAAAAGGGTCTTCGCCTTCTTTTATTCCATCTATATCCATACAAAACATTTTATAGATATAATAAAAACCGCTTTTATAATATTTTTTGTCGGCTTCTTCTCTTTCTTCTGGAGTTACATCTTTGTTGTCATAATGTCCTAATTTGTTCCAAACATAATAATATGGGTTATAAGATTCGTTGCCTACTTCGTTTATCCCAAAAGGGTTTTCGGGGTTTGTTTCATAATATGTTATATCATCTGTTGTAACTACATAATTTTTTAAAGTCGCTTCTTTGCAAGATTTATCTAAGTATTCACCTAATTTAAAATCTTCACCAAGTGCGTTATTCACTTCCCAATCTTCAGAAGCAAAGCCAACGTTATATTTTAGCTCCATTTCTTCGCATTTAGATTTTTTTGAACTTACGATATCGCAAAAAGTATTACACAAATATGCGCTATCTTCTGTTCTTGTGCCATCTGCTTTTGTGCCCAAGTCTCCGTTTGAATAATATTTCCCTGAACTCACAAGTTCATTTATGACTTTTGCAAGCGTTGCATTTCCTTTTTTAAATTTCATCACATTTTCATCTGGAACAGAATTAAATGCAACAGGAAGTAAGATAGATGTAATTACTCCAATTACCACAAGTGCAATCATGATTTCTGCCAATGTGAAAGCTTTTTTTGTTTCTTTTTTCATAAAATTCCCATATTCTTCAAAAATAATTGAATTTTTATACATAAAATACAGTATCAATTAATCTAATATTAATCCATACTGAATTTATATGAAAAAATACAGCGATACTTTATTTTTTTATTTAAAAAATTCTCTAAAATATAAGTATGGATACCAAAAAATTACTCGGAAAAAGAATAAAAGAATTAAGAAAGAAAAAAGGCTTAAAACAAGAGCAGCTTGCGGAGCTTGTGGGGTTGGAGCCTACTTCTATTTGTAACATTGAAAACGCATACAATTATCCGACATTTCAAAACTTAGAAAAAATCGCAAAAGCTTTGGGTGTGAGTCTTGTGGAGATTTTTAAATTCGAACATCATAAAGAAAACGAAGATTTATTGGAAGAAATCAACAAAACCTTAAAAGAAAACCCAGAGAAAATAAAAGAAATTTATAAGATTACAAAGTCTTTGTGCGAATAGGGCTGAGTTAAAGAGCTAATAATAAATTTCAAACACTTCTTCGGGCCTTATTTTTGCGTGGCCGCCTCGAATTGGGATTAAAAGATATCCTGCGCCAAAAAAGCTTGATGTCACCCAAACAACAGGGCGAAGCCAAAGCGTTCTGTTTGCGCCGGATTTCTCTATGTCTCCGGCGAGAGAAATTTCTCCAAGCTTAAAATTAGACAAAATCATATCAGCAGGTACGCCATAGCTTTCGTTTTGGCTGATGTTTTCAATTCGACCTTTGATTGTCGTCCCTTTTTTATATAAAACATTTCCGATTTTAATGTCTTCAACAGTTTCAAATTCAACTATTTTTCCTTCTTTTGGGAAGGACTTTGTGGTTAGGTAATTTTTTATTTTTATTTTGATTGTGGTGGAGTCTGAAATCCCATCTATAATTACTTTTTTCTTCACAAAATGAACAGGGTTTTTTGGGAAAAATTCTTCAAAATCCACAAGAACTCCTCTTTTTTCATTGGAAATTTTTGGTAAATTTTCGTCATAAATATTTTGATATTTATATTCTTTGATTTTTAAATTTTTATCCAAATATTTTTCTAAATCGTCCTCTATGACTTTGTTTGCTAAAGAGGATTGACATAAAAAAGGGCACAAAAAATTCAAAAGAAAATATGTTGTTAAAAATTTTTTCATTTTAAAATTTCAAACCTTTATAGATATTTTGGGCTTTTTTTAAAATTGTTGTCGTAGTTTTCTTTGAATTTTTTTCTATTTTCTTTTGAAGTTAATAAGAAATTTTGATAGAAAACATTGTCTTTATATTTGTTGTTCACTAAAAATTCAGGGTATTTTCTATAGATATATTCATAAATGGTGGCTGTTCTTCTTGTGGTCAAAGGGTGGCTTGAATACCAGTCATATCTCGTTTGAGGGGCAACTTTATTCAAAACAACAATGAGAGAAACTGGGTTATATCCTGCGTTTACCAAATAATCAACAGCTCTTTTGTCTGCTTTATATTCAAATTTCTTTTGGTTTGGAGGGTAGATTGTGGATAATTTTGAAAAATATCCTTTAAAAATGCCTTTGTAGCTATCTTGCGCGTGAGAAATTTCGTGCGCCAAGATGGCTGCGAGCTCTTCGTTTGAACTTAATCTTGTATATAGTCCGCGGTAGAGCGTGATTTGCCTGTTTCTGTGGCTTGTTTTTGCGTCTTCTGTTCTTGCCACGTCAAAAGTGAAAACCATTCTTCTTTCGATTCCGTTGGAATTTAGGATTTTAAAGGCAGTTTCGTCTATTTCTTTTTCGATTTTTTGAATTTCGCTCATAGAAACAAGGGTTCTATCTTGTGCAAAAGAAAAGCTACTTTGTCCTAAAAGCCCAAAAAGCCCAATTAGACCCATAAAAAAGAATATTTTTTTCATTTTCAAACTCCAGAATATATTTTTTATATTATAAATTTTATTTTAATTGTTGTCTAATTTTATAATTCAAATAATGTATGTTTTTCTTGCTTGTTAAGCGGATTTATTATAAAATTTTGATGTAAATTTAATAAAAAAGAAAGAAGAAAAAGATGTCAAACAAACCGGAATCAAAAAAAATGACACTTACGATTGGTGGGAAAATCGTAGAAATTGAAACAGGAAAGTATGCAAAACAAGCAACTTCTTCTGTTACAGTAAAATGCAACGGTACAATGCTTTTTATTCACGCGACAGTTTCAAAAGAACCTAGAGTCGGAATAGACTTCTTCCCTCTTCTAATTGACTATGAAGAAAGAATGTCTGCAAT
>CAKURL010000006.1 GCA_934675685.1 uncultured Candidatus Melainabacteria bacterium
TTCTTTTTGGCTTCCTATGGTATAAAGGCTAAAGCCCGCGCTGCAGACCAAAGAGCGCCCCGGTTCAATGTATAAATAAGGTTCTTTAAGCTCATATTTTTCACAGCCATCTTTAATGGATTTTATTATCACATCTGCAATATCAAAGGCGCTCGGGGGGTTGTCTTCTTTTGTGTATGTAATTCCAAGTCCGCCTCCGATGTTTATTTCTTCAAGTTCAAGATTAAAAGTATCTTTTATTCTTTTTATTTCTTTTAATAAAACTTGGACTTCGTCATAATAAACAGTTGTTTCAAAAATTTGTGAGCCAATATGCGCGTGGAGCCCTGTTAGCTTCAAATTTTCATATTTTTCTTTGATTAATTTAATAGCGCCATCTATCATAGAAAGGTCAAAGCCAAACTTAGAATCGATTTGTCCGGTTTTAATGTATTCATGGGTATGGCATTCTATCCCCGGAGTGATTCTTAAATGGATTTTTTGAATAATGCCATTTTTCTTTGCGATTTTGTCAATCAAGCCGAGCTCGTAAAAATTATCCACGCTAAAATGGTCAATTTTGTTTTCGATTGCATATTCTATTTCTTCAATAGATTTATTGTTTCCGTTGAAAGAGACTTTTTTTAAGTCGATATCAGATTGAAGCAAAGTATAAATTTCACCCATAGAAACCACATCAAACCCAAAGCCAAGGTTAGAAAAGATTTTTGCGATACTTTTTGTCATAAGCGCTTTTGAAGCAAAAGTCATTTTTGTTTTAGGATAATTTTTAAATGCTTCAATGTAGTCTTTTGCCATTTGGCAAAGAGTGTTTTCGTCCATAACATATAAAGGAGTTGAATATTTTTTTGCTAATTCGACTAAGTCGCAATTTGAAATTTCAAGATTTCCTTTCTCGTTTCTTTTGGTGTTCAGGGGTTTTATATTTTGGTTTATGTATTTTTCCATTAATGTCTTTATCCTTGCATAAAATCAAGTTTGATTATACCATAAAACTAGCGCCAAAAAAAGAAAGAGAAATTTTGAAAATGGAGAAATTTTTATATAAAAGATTGGATAAAAAAGAGCCAAAGATGAACTTATGGTTTATGTATCCTGCGATAGAAAGCTTTGCTATGGCGTCTTTAGGGTATCTTTCCATTTTTAAAATGTTTGATTTGGATTATGAAATCTATTCTGAAAGGGTCTATTTTGATTCAAAAACGACTCAAATTCCCTCAAAGCTCGTAGATTCCGTTGGGTTTTCTGTGAGCTTTGAATTAGATATTTTGTCAATCATAAAAATGTTAAAAAAATATGATTTTCCGCTCCACGCAAAAGAAAGAGGGGAAGACGACCCGATTGTTTTTGGAGGAGGGCCTGTTTTGATGTCTAATCCAAAAGCTTTTGAAGATTTGTTTGATTTTATCTCGATTGGAGAGATGTCTTGCCTGTCTTTCGCTATGGATATTTTAAAGAAAAGAAAGGAAGAAAATCTTACTCGTGTTTGGGCATTAGAAGAATTATCAAAGCTTGATGGGATTTATGTTCCAAGTTTTCCAAAAGAAAAAGTGGAAATTGTGAGAGACAAAATCGAAGATAACCCGATATACACTCCGATTTTGTCCGAAAAAAGTTTTTTTAAAGACACTTTTGTGATAGAGCTTGAGCGCGGCTGCCCTAAGATGTGCAATTTTTGCCTTGCAAGCTGGCTCAATCTCCCCGTTCGCTTTGTGAAATTTGAAAAAATAATAGAAGCGCTTGACTTTGGGCTTCAATATACAAATAAAATCGCACTTTTAGGGGCTTATGTTGCAGGCCACCCAAAATTCAAAGAAATTATTGAATATATTTCAAAAAAAGCAAAAGAAAACCCGATAGAGCTTTCTATTTCTTCTCTAAGAGCAGATTTAGCAGACGAAAAGCTTATGGAAACCCTTGTTTTATGCGGGCAAAAGACGGCAACAATCGCCCTTGAAGCAGGAAGCCAAAGGCTCAGAGATTTTATCAAAAAAGATTTAACAGATGAGCAAATTTTAAATACTTTAAATGCTGCCCAAAAAGCAGGTTTGAGGGGAATGAAGATATATTTGATGTTGGGGCTTCCAGAAGAAAAAGAAAGCGATTTAGAAGAGCTTATTGCTTTAATGAAAAAGGTGAAAGCCCAAATAAAAGAAAACAAAACTCCTTTTGAGATAACTTTAAGCGCTTCCACGTTTATCCCAAAACCACACACGCCATTTGAAAATATGCCAAGAGAGGACAAAAAATCTTTAGAAAAGAAAATCAAATTCCTTCAAAAAAATCTTCATCAAATGGGGATAAATTTCAAAGTTTCAAGTATAGAATGGGACATTTTTCAAACAATCTTGTCGACACACCAAGAAAGTCTTGTGGACTTTTTGATTGAAGTTGTGGAAAAAGGCGGAAACTTGGGCGCTTTTAAGCAATTATGGCGAAAATACAATAAAGAAAAAGAAAAAAATATAAAAGAAGGGCACTTGTTAAATGCTAACAAGTGCGCCGCATTGCCTTTTAATAACAACAAAGTTCTAAATTGGTCTTTCATTTCATGTGGCGCTTCGGATTTAAAAGCAAAGCGCCAAAATGAATGTTTGCGCGAATTGGGGCTTATGGAAAATTAAGCTTTTAAGAAAGCCTAAAAGTATTCATAAGAGCCATATTATTTAATTGTGATGTCAAAGACATACTTGTATCGAGAGAGGATTCGTTGCCTTTAAAATTAATATACAACTTATCCACGTAATTTTCTAAATCAGAAATTTCTTTTGATAATTCTTCGTCATCTAGTCCTAAAGTCAACTTAGACAACTCTTCTTTGATGTCATCTATGTCGTCTTTTGGGTCTTTGTTGAATTGAATATCTAATTGGTACATCAAATCAGCCCAAGGCCTATCAGAATAAGAAATTTCTTCGTTTTTATCTGTATTTTTGTTTTGCTCTAGGGCTTTTGCCTCTTGAAGCCTTTTTGCGTTTAAGGCTTCGTTGTCTGTTGGCTTTAAGCCATATTTTTTCATTTCAAGAACCAATGGAGACTCGTCTTTTTTCGAGTCTTTTTTGTTGTTTATCGAATAATAATATTCGTATAAAGATAATCCACTAATTGCGTTAATAGCCATTTTTACCCTTGAAGAGAACTTTGTGTACGATTGATAACCTCAATTTTATAGTTCCACAATTAGTGTTTTTATAACATTAAAAACCCCTTTCGAGGCTAATGACTTCCTTAAAAGGGGTTAATTTTAAAATAGAAAACAAGAAAACTATTGAGCTATTTTGTTGATAGCTTTTGTTAATCTTGATTTTCTGCGAGCTGCGGTATTTTTATGAAGAATACCTTTAGATACTGCTTTGTCGCAAAGTTGGTACACTTTAGACAATAAAGCATTTAATTCAGCTTTATCTTCGCTTTTTGCAACAGTTAAAACTTTTTTGATTGCAGTTTTAATTGAAGTTTTGAAAGCTGTGTTTCTTTCAGTGTTTCTTTGTGCAACAAGCACTCTTTTTTTAGCAGATTTAATATTTGCCATTTTGAATTTCCTTTCACTAAATAACTTGACGTTATCTGCGAGGTTTAAGTGAGTACCTATATAATACTCAAAAATAAATTTTTTTGCAATTTTTATAGAAGTTTTTTCAAAAAAAGTGTATAATTATTAATGATTGTAAATTTTTCTTAAATTTGCCTTCAAAAATAGCAATAAATTATCTTCAGGGTGTTTTAGGAAAGCGTAAAGGTTGGTGTATCTATGATTAAATCATTGCAAAATTCTAGTTTTTCTTTCAAAGGTTCAAATATGGCGGACATTAATTCAAACATGTCTCCATTATTAAAGCAAAGATTAGAAGCTCAAGGTCTTTCAAGCGCTCCTCAAGCGGCTCTTGAAAAAGATAGCGTTGAAATAAAAAAAGAAAAACCAAGCTTAAAAGATAATTTAAAAAATAAACTTAGCGCAAGAAAAGAAGAAAAAGCGCAAAAGAAAGCTCAAAAAGAAGCTCAAAAAGAAGAGATAAAGTCAGAAAAGAAAGAAAAAGTTCCTTTCTTTAATCGCATTTTAAATGGTGTTAAAAAACTAAATTCAAACGTAAAAACTTCTGTTGGCTGGGCTAAAGGTCTTGCTATCGCAACACCTACATTCGTAGGCTTGAGCGTTATAGGCAAAAATATCCAAGAAAAGAGACAAGATGGCGTTGAAGCAATTTTGCATGGCGTAATTACAGACGTTAGCGCAGGAATTAAACACGGCAAAAACTTTATAAATGGCATTAAATTAGACAATCAAAAAGCAAAAGAAATTAAAAAAGCAATAGCAGAAGGTACTCAAGAAGCTACTAAAACAAATCTTAAAGATAACGTTGTTGTGAAAAACACTCTAAAAGCTTTGTCTACCCCAGCGAGATTTGGAAAATATCTTGGAAAAACAGGTGCCTTAGCAGGCGCTGTGGCTTTTGCCATTGGTGCTGGAATTGTTGCATATAATGTAGTTAAAGCAAAAATTAACGCAAACAAGCAAAATTCAAATATTGACCACACATTCTATACAGAACATAAAATTAAGTAAAATTCAAAACATAAAGAATAAAAGCTAAAAAAGCTTGTTTTGAATAGGTTCTGCTTCTAGGATATCTTCGATTTTGCAATTTAAGACAGCGCAAATCTTGTCTAAATTTACATAAGAAGGCTGCGTTCTTCCTTTTGCCCAAGAATAAATCGTTTGCTGGGGCAGGTTCATTTCTTGTGCTAATTTATACAAGCTGAAATTCTTTTTTTCTTTTGCTGTTTCTTTAATTTTTACTTTCATTTGTGTATAATTATATATTATTTTAGCTTGAAAAATAACAAAACTCTTGATTATTTCAACTGTTTAGACGAAAATTTTGTATATTATCTTAGTTATTTTTAGATATTAAGATATAATATTTATGAAAGTAACAAAATATTTGAGGATATTATGAAAAAAAATATAATTTTTACTTTAGCATTTGCGTTGGCATTTGGAGCTTTTATTTTTAATAGCGCTAAAGCTTCTTATTATGAAGTTACTCCAAAGCTTCCTCAAACAAATGCAGCCACTAAAGCAGGCATTTTAAAATATAAACAACAAAATTATGTTGGAGCAATGCAAGACTTAGAAGCAGTTTTGGCGCGCGAGCCAAAAAACCAAATGTGCAAATATTATCTTGCTATGACTTACGCAAAATTGGGTTATAGCTCAAAAGCAACTGAAATGTATCAAGATTTAGCAGACAACGGGCAAAATGCAGCTTTAAAATATTACGCAAAATATGCTCTTGATTGCACAGGAAATGCTGATTCCGACGTTTGTCAAGCATATAACGCAAAGCCAAGCACGCAAGCAGTAAGTTCAAATTCCGATATTTCTGATTTTATTCGTTCAGGAAAGACAATTCACCCTTCCGCAATGGACAAAATCACGAACGAAAGAATGATAAGAAAAGTGCAAGAAGCTGAATATTTAAGAAAACAGCAAGAAGCAAATAATCCAAACGAAAAATTAAAATCAGACAACGATATGCCAACAAATGAAGAAATAATGAAAGCAATAGATACATTGAAAAAAGTTGGCCTAGACCCTATTTCTCGAGATTACACTGCATATATTATGCAAGATGAACTTTTGGGAGATAAATTCAGCGAAACTACTCAAAACCAATTCAGCGCTGTGAACAGATATTCTAGCCCTGAATATTTGAAAATGCTTATGCTTTCTCAAATGACAGAACAAAACAACATGTATGCAAATGCTTTTAACTATGGGATATAGGGAAAATGGAAGAAACTAAAAACGTAATTACAGTCGAAACAACGAAATTTGGAAAAATAGATGTTGAAGAAGGTTCGATTTTCAACTTCGTTGCCCCAATTATAGGCTTTCCAAATGACAAAAGATTTACAATTGTGGACTATAAAAACGACTCACCTTTTAAATGGCTTCAATCTTTGGATGACCCTGATTTAGCTTTTCCTGTGACATTATGCAGCTTTTTTGGGATAGACTATCAATTTGATATCGATGACGAAAGCGAAAAAATGCTCGAAATCGAATCTGCGGAAGATATTTTTGTTTGCAATATCGCAAATATCCCTTCGAGCAACCCAAAAGACGCAACTATAAACATGCTTGCTCCTGTTGTTGTTAATTTGGCAAACAAAAAAGCAATGCAAATTGTTTTGAAAAACTCGAAATTTGAAGTGCGCTACAAACTGTTTAAAGAAGAAAATACGGAAGAATAAAATGCTAATTTTGACGAGAAAATTAAATCAAAAATTAATAATAAATGACAATATTGAAATTGTCATCTTAGAAAGCTATAAAAATTCTGTTAAAATCGGAGTGAAAGCGCCTTGTGACGTGCAAATTTATAGAGAAGAAGTTTATAAAGAAATCAAAAAATCAAACGCGCAAGCGCATAATTTTGATGTCGATTCTGTTATGAATATACACCCTAAAAATCAAAGCGGAAGCTTTGATATAACTAAAAAACTTCGCAAAAATGATTAGTGAAAATTTAAAAAAAGCACGAGTTTTGTTTTATGAAAAAAAGTTCCAAGAAGCGCTTCAACTATTTTTAAAAGAAGATGCGCTTTATGAAATGGGCTTGTGCTCGTTGCTTTTAAAAGATTTAAAAAATGCAAAAAAGTATTGGGAAAAATGCAAAAAATCTGACCCCATGGCGAATTTTGGGCTTTGTGTTTTAGATTTTATTGATTTAAAAACAAAAAAAATTCCGACTTTTTTCCAAACGAGAGCTCAGCTTGAAATTTATTTAAATCTTTTTTTAGAAAACAACTTAATCGAATGGGCGCAAAACTTGATATCTTGCTCGGATAGGTTTTTTGAAGCTAATCCTGAGAGCTATAAATTCATCGCTCGGGCTTTGTTTGCAAATGGATATTTTAATCTTTCTATAACTTTTTGCAAAAAATCTTTAGATATTTTCTACTTAGATCCAGAAGCAATGCTTATTTTGGCACAATGTTATTTTCTTTTGGGTGACTTGGACGACGCTTTAAACGTGGTAAACAAAATAAATTCTTTCATAGATGACTACTATCCTGCTCGTTTGTTTTTAGGGATTGTTAAAGATAGGATTGAAAAGAAAATTTAAATTTCTTAAAAAATGCAAAAATTTTTTTATTTACGTGTTTTGTATGAACAATAGTGCATTTTACTTATAAACTGCTTGCATGTAAGCATTTTAGCATGTAAAATAATTTATATAATATTTGGAGCTTTAAATGAAAAGATTAATTTTAAGTTTTATTGCCTTGTTAGCCTTTGGGCTGTTTTGCACCCCTATGGCTAATGCTGACTATGTATTAGAACAAGGGCCTGACAGCTACCCTGACTTGCCACAAAATCACTGGGCTTATGAAGCTGTTACTTTTTTGACTGACAAAAAAATTGTTGTAGGCTACCCTGATGGCTTATATAGACCAGACCAAAAAGTTACAAGGGCAGAATTTTCGACAATGGTTATTAAAGCTTTAGGCTTATATGAAAAAGAAACAAAACAAATGTTCGACTATGTCGATATTCAAAACCATTGGGCAAACAGAAATATCCAAGTAGCTTCTTATTATGGCCTTGTTAAAGGCTATCCTGGGGGCTATTTCTATCCAAATAGAGATGTGACCAGAATGGAAGCTTTGAGTGTTGTTTTAAATTCTTTGAAACCTGAAAACATCGACTCGGAACAAGCGCAACATTTCTTATCTATTTATAAAGATTATTCTGATATTCCTTCTTGGGCTGAAATCCAAGCAGGACAAGCTCAAATGCTCGGTCTTGTATATAACACTCCAGGCCACGAAACAACATTTGAACCTATGCGCCCTGCGACTCGTGGCGAATTGGCGAGATTTATCTTTAACATGATGGAAGCTGTAAAGGTTATCCCAAGCGACAAAATTAAAGAAGCTCAAGAGCCGGAACCGGAACCAGCGCCAAAAAAAGCGGAACCAAAAAAAGCAGATGGCTATATTTTGGATAACGTATATTATGACGAAGACTATGCAGTAATCCCAGAAGGCACAATCCTTCCTATGACGGTGGATAGATGCTTAAACGCAAAAACTGCAAAAGTGGGAGATAGCTTTGTTGCAAGAACTCCATTCAACTTCGTTACAAGAGAAAAATATCTTCTAATCCCAATCGGGGTGCAAACAGAAGGACAAGTTCACAAAGTTACTCGCCCTACTCGTTTGATTAAAAATGGCTATATGGCCTTGACCACTTCAAACGTAATTGAGTCTAAAGGCTTCCCTGAAACAAAAATCATAGCTGGATTAGGCGAAAGAAGCGCAGATATGAGAATAATTAGAAATGACCCATATTTGACAAGAACAAGATATAACGTAATTCACGGTCAAAACGAATATATTCACCAAGGACAAAGAGTAGAGTTCATCTTGTTGGAACCATTAAGAGTAAAAATTCTTAATAGAGACGAGATATAAAATTAAAACCTCTTGAGTAAACGCTCAAGAGGTTTTTTATTGTTATTTAAGGCAAAAAATTATTTCTTTAAATTTTTAAGAGAGAAAAAAGAACATATTAACACTCCTAAGCCCATAAGGGTTTGTGGAGTGATTAATTTATATTTTTTTGTTGTTAATTTATAAGTTGTTTTAGGTTTTTCTTCTTTTGCTTTGCAATAAGTGTCTAAAAGAGGCGTCGAAGAAATGTTTGGGCTTTCCAAAACTCCAACATAGGGCCTTTTTATTGGCCTTTTTTCGTTTGTGCTTGAAGAAGAGCTTGAAGAATTCAAGCTGGGTTCTGGTTGTTTTATTTTTGCCGTTGAAATATCATTCATATATTTATAAAAACAAATCTTTTTAAAATATTGCTAAAAGATTTAAATTTCCAAAATAGTGGAATTTTAATAATAGATTGATGTGGTATGCTATAATTAAACATAATAAAAAAGAGAGCAAAAATGAAATCAGCAAAAGAAATAAATTTAGAAACAAGAATTTTAGACAAATTGAAGAATTATCCGATTTGCCTTGATTTGGTGCATTATCTTTTTGAAAACAAAGAATTAAAAGAAATGCAAGATTATGCTAATAATGTTTCGATTAAGCGTCTTGGTTTTAATGACCATGGCCCAGTCCACATGCGCCAAGTGACCAATAATTCAATTAAGATGTTAAATATTTTGCATGATTTTGATATTCAAACTTCTCTTGAAAAAGAAGAAATGGGCTCTTTTGAAGATAGTCTTTGCGCTCTTATTTTGGCAAGTTTAATGCACGACCTTGGTATGGTGATAGGCCGCCAAGCGCACGAAGAAATGTCTGTTCTTTTAGCGACACCTTTGATAGATAAAGCGGTAGAATACCTTTTTAAAGACGACATAAGAAGAAAAGTCGTAGTAAAGTCGATGGCGCTAGAAGCGATTGTGGGGCACATGGGCTCTCATAAAATCCATTCTATCGAAGCCGGGATTATTTTAATCGCCGATGGTTGTGACATGACAAAAGGTAGGGCAAGAATTCCTTTGGCAATTAACTCCGCTCCTCGCGTGGGCGATATTCATAAATATAGTGCAAACGCTATTACAAGGGTGCGAATTTGCCATGGCGAAAGAAAGCCAATCAAAATTGACGTTGAAATGTCTCAAGACGTGGGCTTTTTCCAAATCGAAGAAGTGCTTTTAACAAAAGTCAATTCTTCTCCTGCAAAAGAATTCATAGAACTTTATGCAGGTTTAATCAACGAAGAACACAAATGTTATCTATAATTTTTTAAATTATTTTCTAAGCAAGCGAGAAGATTTCATAGATTTCGTCGTCAGTAAGCTCTGTGATTGTCTTTTCGCCTTCAAAGACTGCTGCGTTTGCAAGCTCTCTTTTGTCTTTGATGATTTTGTCGATTTTTTCTTCGAAAGTCGACAATGTGATAAATCTATGAATCATTACATTTTTGTCTTGCCCGATACGATAGGTTCTGTCTGTCGCTTGGTCTTCTACGGCAGGGTTCCACCAAAGGTCATAATGCACAACGTTTGAAGCCGAAGTAAGGTTCAAGCCCAAGCCCCCAGCTTTCAAAGACAAAATCATGATCTTTTCTTTGATGTCTTCTTGGAATTTTTTAATCGTTTCTTCTCTTTGTTTAACGTTCAAGCTGCCATGGAAAAACAAAGGAGTCATATTAAATTCTTCTGCTATTATGTGCTCTAAAATGTTGCCCATCTCTTTATATTGCGTGAACACGAGCACTTTTTCGTCGTTTTCTAAAATGCTTTTTAAGATATCAACGAGCTTTTGTGTTTTCCCTGAAACGTTTGCTGACATGTCCCCGTGCTTTAGGTAGTGGTATGGGTGGTTGCAGACTTGTTTTAAATTTGTGATTAATTTAAAGATAGCGCCACGTCTGTTCATCTTCGAATCGGATTTTGAAATAGATTCCATAGATTGTTTCAAAATTCTTTCATAAAGCGCAACTTGCGATTTTGTGAGGTAACAATAATCGTCCAAAACAACTTTTTCAGGCAAATCTGAGATGATTGTTTTATCTGTTTTTAGCCTTCTTAGCATAAATGGGCTGATTGCTTTTTTGAGCTTAGTTGCTCGAGTGAGCTCCTTAAAGCGCTCGATTGGGATTGAATAATTTTTTGAAAAATCGACCAAAGAGCCCAAGTAGCCTTTATTTATAAAGTCAAAAATTGACCACAATTCAGACAACCTGTTTTCAACAGGAGTACCTGTCATCGCGACTTTCATAGAAGCTTTTATCGCTTTTATAGCTTGCGTTTGAGAAGTCGATGGGTTTTTGATGTTTTGAGCTTCGTCTATGATTAACAAATCCCAATTTGTTTTTTTGAATTTTTCAAGATCAATTCTTAAAATTGCATAAGTCGTCAAAATTACGTCGCAATTTGTTGAAAATTCGCGGTTGAAGCCATGGTAAACTAAAGTCTTTAAGCTTGGGGCGAATGTGTTCATTTCGCTTTTCCAGTTGCCCATAAGAGTAGTTGGGCAAACAACCAAGACAGGCTGTTTTAATTTCTTTTCTTCTTTTAATTTCAAAATCAAGCTGATAACTTGAATTGTTTTACCAAGCCCCATGTCGTCTGCGATACAGCAGCCAAAGCCTTTGTTGATGTTTGTATAAAGCCATCTGAAGCCGATTTCTTGATATGCTCTTAGTGTTCCATTTAGGTCTTTTGGAAGAGTGATTTCTTCGATTTTTGTGAAGTCGGAAATGACTTTTGCAAAAGCTTCGTCGTAATCAAAATCATATTCGTCGATTTTGCCTGAAAGTGCATTATGCAAAAGCTGCATTTTGTTCACGGTTAAATTTGGCTGTTTTTCCAATTTTAAAAGAAGTTTTTCTGTTTCTTCTTTGTCGATTAAGATATATTTTTCTTTGTATTTAATAAGCCCTTGAGAATCTTTAGCGAGTTTTTTAAATTCTTCTGCTGAAATCTTTTCTCCGTCTCCAAGCGCGATTTCCACCTTGAAATCCATAATCTCATCAAGAGAGATAGTAGAGCCTGTTGGGTTTGCAAGAAGGTCTTTGATATCTTGAAGGCGTTTTTCTTTGATTGTCGCGTTGATTGAAGCTCTTGGAATGATGACATTATCCATGCCTTCAGGAAGGTTCACTTCCATGCCTGCTTGGGATAAATAATATGAAATTTGAGTGATGAGCTTATACATGCCTGATAAATCAAGTTCCATTGTGACATCTTCTAGGTCTTCAATGTATTTTGTAGCCCAATTTATTTGTTTTTCGATTATGACTTTTTCTTCGTCTGTTAGTTTTTCGAGGTCAAAGACTTCGCCTGTGGTTTTATTTTTGGCTAAAATTCTAAGCAAGAATTTTTCTTCGTTTAGCTTTTCAATGTTGAAAACAGGAATGACTTCATAGCTTCCAAGGCTCATTTCGTCAAACCAAGTCTGAATATCAGAAGCTAAGTCGTTGCCTTTTGAAATTCTTTTTTGAAGATTGTTCTTAACCAGAAAAACTGCCGCTTTTAAGTCTTTGAAGCGATAATGTTTAACGCCCAAGAATGTGAAAATTAAATAGTTTAAATATCTTTCGATTAATTTTTTGGTTGTTTCTTTGTCGAGAAAATCATTTTCCAACATTTGCGTATAGGCTTTAATAAAGTCTTTGTTGTGCAAATATGGTTCATAATAGATGCTGAATGTGTCTTTTCTGAAGTTCACAGAAGGGATAAAATGAAGCTTTTCCACTGTTTTTTTTACGAATTGGAAAAGATTAAAATAAAATCTGTAATCTTCGCTACAATCTGATAAATCAAGGCTTTCGTCGACTCCTGTAAAATATTCAAAGAACATATTGAGGTTGATTTTATATCCGTAGTCTTCTCCTCGATATTCAGGGCGAAGGCGATATAGGGAGCCTTTTTGTTTTAAATAATATTCAAAGTTATAAGGAGGCGTGATGAAGATATAGATGTCGTTTGGCGTAGAATTGTCAAAGACAATCTTGGTCTGCCTCAAGATTGGGTTTTTCGTGTCGAATGTGTCTGCAAATTCTTCTTCGATTAATTCATAAATCAAAGATAAAGTATATCTAAAATCTTTGTTTTTTTGCGAATAAGGATTTTGGTCCAAATTCAACAATAACTTCTCTACGTCGTTTTTCTTAAAACTTAAATTATATTCTTTGTCCATTAGATAATTTTATTATAAAGCCAAATAAAATTAAAGATGTTTTTTAAAATTAATTAGTTTAGAGGAAAACCATTTTCCTTTATTTTCTACTATTTTTATCATTTTCTTTTTGGGCAAATTTTTCCATAATAAAATATTGAACTTTTGGAATAATTATTCCTAAAGCAAACGAGCTCAATATTGTCGCAATTGCGTAGTTTATAAAGTTGTTTCTTGTGTTTTTCTTTGCGAAGCTTTGGAGTTTTGAGGGCAAATCTTTTTCTTCTATGTTTTCTTTTTTTAAAAATTCAACAATTTTATCTGAAAAGTCGCTTAATGATTTTCTTTGTTTTTCCAAGAAATCTTTTGAGACATATCTTCTTTTGTCGTCGCTTTTCCCTTTTGTGATTTTTGCCATTGTTTCTTTTAAAAACCTTGGCTCAGCCACCCAAGAAGGGTTCAAAACGTCATAAGCTTCTTGTTTGCTCAAGACTCCTTGTCCTTCAAAAATAGGCTGAAGCTTTGCCATATCAAGGGCTTTGTCCTTTAAATGCGCATAATAATTTATAAAATCTTCTGTTTTTATTGTGCCATTTTTTTGGTTTGCAAAAATCAAATCAATATTCTTTTTGTCCACTATATCCAATTCTTGGCTCAAATTTTTAATAATGTCTTCTTTTGTGGCTCCATTTTTTATTTTTTCTTCAATTAATCCCAAAACTGCCTCTTGGGCTTTTGGGTCGATATTTGTGCTTTTTGAAAATGGCGATTTATTTAAGACCTTTACGATGTCTTTTGTTGCTCGAAGGTAGAAATAAATAGAAGAGATGTCTCTAAAAAGTCCGCCTATTTTTTCTTTTTTGTTTCTTGCGTTTTTAAATCTTCCAGAAACCACACCTAAGTCCGTGATAAAAAGCCTTGCTGTAGAGTTGTTTTCAAGAATATGCGCGAAGGTATCGAGCTTCGATTTAAAGCTTAAATTTTCTTTTTTCTTGTTTTTATTTGTATTTTTTTGAAATTCTTCAAAGCTTGGCGCTTTTAATGGAATTTCTTTTTTTTCTTTTGAATCATTTTTGTTTGAAAAATGAGAAGAAATTTTATAGTTTATCTTAGGCAAAATAAACCCGATAAAATATGTCGCAAACGCAGTCGTTGCAATCATATTCAGAGTTTTAAAATTGGCTATTTTTGGGTCAATTTTGTTGTTTTTGATTGGATTTCTTAAAGCGTCAAATCCGACGTCAAAATTCAAATCCGCCCCTTTTAAAAAAGGGCGAGCCAAGGTTTCAACTGTTTTTTGAAGGAATTGGACTCCGTAAACCCAGATGATGGCACTTGCTCCTTGCTCCACAAAGCGCTCTACGGCAGCTTTTTTGCCTAAAGCCTTATTTGCTTCATAAGTTCTTCCTAAAGTCACCCCAGACTCAATCAAAAGCGTGGGCAGCGTGGCATTTTTGTCATAAAATTGCCCTAGAGGTTTTGAAAAAGGGTCATTAGACTTGAAGTTGAAGTTGTTATTTTTTTGACCTATGCGCATAACACTATATCTAAAACATGAAAAAAATTTTTGTTGTCTAAAAAACAATAAAAAGGCAATAAAAAATGCGTCTGGCGCGATTCGAACGCGCGACCTATCCCTTAAAAGGGGAGTGCTCTACCTGCTGAGCTACAGACGCATACTGTCAATATTATTAAATTTTCGAGTGTTTGCGAGCCATTTCCGACTGCTTTATTAATATAACAAGAACATTTTTTTTAGTCAAACGTTTTTTTACATATTTTAATAAATTTTTTAATTTTTCCAAAAAAATCCCCGAAAAGCATTGCCCTAAATGGCTAATAAATTATTTATCTTAAAGGTTTAAGATAGAAATATAGTTTTTGAAAGGTTTGATATGAAAAAAATACTATTTTCCTTTTTAGCTTTATCCTTCTTATCTTCAATATCATTGCCTTCATTTGCCGCTTGCCCTTGCCAAACCACAAACAAATGCAGCCAAAAAGTCGAATGTGAAAATGTTTCTCCTCAATGCGAACAAAGAAATGTTTTAAACAAGTGCGACAAATGCCTCGATTTAGAAGATGACGAATATTTTAGCTATAACCAATGCTTCTTCGATAAGCAATTCAAAAAGCTCAAAAGAGAGCTTTGTTTGACAAAACACCAAGAATGTACTTTGGATTCTTTGTATAAAACATTTAAAAATGACATGGAATGTTTCCAAAACAAATATAAAGCAGAGAAAAACAAGCTTCTTGAGATGATTAATTGCAACTCTGATTGCCAAAAAGAACAAATCGAAGTCGTGAAAGATTTAAGAAAAGACATTAAAAACAGATGTAAACAATTTAAAAAAGACGTAAAAAGTGTGCTTTGTAAAAATCAATACTCTGACTTTAGAAAAGTGACAAGACAAGAAAAGAAAAAAATGAAAAAAATTGTTAAATATGGCGCAATCTATAAGCTCCCTTGTAACAATTGTTGTGAAAAATAATTTTTTAAAGCTCCCTAAATTTGGGAGCTTTGTTGTATAATTTTATTATGTATAAAATTAAAAAAATAGCTGGAAAAACCGTTTTTTATAGCGATATTGCTCCTTTTGAGCATTTTTTCTCTTCAAGAGAAATCCCTCTAAAAGATAATGAAGAAAATCAAAAAATAGTAGCAAAATATTTAAATATCAAAAAAGAAAACCTAATTTCCCCAAACCAAACGCATAGCGACAATGTCGAGTTTTTAACGGAAGAAAAAAAATCTTATCCAAATTGCGACGCTTTGATTTTGGATATTAAAGACTATGCGATTTTTCTAAATTTCGCAGATTGCACCCCTTTAATTTTTTATGATTTAAAAAATAAAATTGGAGCAATTGCCCACGCAGGCTGGCGAGGAACTGCCTCAAAAATCGGCCCTAAAACATTTTTAAAAATGAAAGAAAAATATAATTCAAACCCAAAAGATATTGTGGCTTTAATTGGACCTTGTATTTCTTTTAAGCATTTTGAGACTTACCCCGAAGCGCTTTTTGCTCTTAAAAATAGTGTCCAAAACCAAGAAGGTTTGTTTTTTGAAAATTATGCAGATTTAAAAGGGATAAATAAAAGGCAGCTTGAAGAATTGGGCATAGAAAAAATAGACGTTTGTCCATATTGCACAATAGAAGACAACGACAAATTCTTTTCTTATAGAAAAGAAAACAAGACTCCTTTTCGCCATAGCGCAGTTTTGAAATTGTAAAAAGCTATTTATTTCATCAAATCAAGCATATCTTGAATAGCTTTTTCAATTCCCACAAAAATGGCCCTTGAGATAATGCTATGGCCAATATTTAATTCGCTCAATCCTTTGATTTCTTTCATCAGATAAACGTTTTGATAGTTTAAGCCGTGGCCTGCGTTCACTTTTAAGCCTATTTCTTGAGCATAAGAAGCGCCATTTTTCAATTTTTCAAATTCTTCTTTATAGTTTCCTTTTTCAAAAGCGTTTGAAAAAGAACCTGTGTGCATTTCTATGTAATCTGCCCCGATTTCTCTGCTGGCTTTGATTTGCTCTTTGTCTGGGTCTATAAACATACTAACTAAAATCCCTTTTTCTTTTAAGGGTTTTAGATATTCTTTTAAATAATCAATTTTAGAAACAACGTCTAAGCCGCCTTCTGTTGTGATTTCTTGCCTTCTTTCAGGAACAAGGCAAACGCTATATGGCAAAAGGTCGAGCGCGATTTTTTGGATTTCTTCTGTCGCCGCCATTTCCATGTTTATTTTTGCCCCAAGAGCTTTGACGTCATATAAATCTTGGTCTTTAATGTGGCGCCTGTCTTCTCTTAAATGCATTGTAAGCGCTAATATGTCTTTTTTTAATGCAAGCTTTGCGATTTCCACAACAGATGGCTCAAAGCCTCCTCTTGCGTTTCTTAAAGTTGCAACGTGGTCTATATTTACTCCTAATTTCATAATAAAAATATACACCAAAAACAAAAATAAATTAAAATATTAACAAAATTTACATAAAAATTATAAAATTTAATGTTTGTATTATAATTTTAGTAAATTAGTGTAAAGTCAAATAGGTAGATAAATTTGATTTGTCCAAAATGTAAGACAGAAGTCTCTGAAAACGATGTCTTTTGTCCAAATTGCAAATTAAGATTAATTTTCACATGTCCAAGTTGCAAATCCCCAACGCGCCTTGGGCCTTCGGTGTGCCCTAAATGTGGCTTT
The DNA here is from genome assembly GCA_934675685.1 of uncultured Candidatus Melainabacteria bacterium. Taxonomy (GTDB): domain Bacteria; phylum Cyanobacteriota; class Vampirovibrionia; order Gastranaerophilales; family Gastranaerophilaceae; genus RUG14156. The sequence goes on from CAKURL010000006.1 coordinate 16,875, forward strand.
AGTTTTATCAAATTCTGCCCTGATTGCGGAGCAAAAAATTTCTCTTGGAGCTCGACTTGCAGAAAATGCGGAAGCGTTTTTGACGCGGATAAAATCCTCGCAAGAGAAGAAAAAAAATCTTCTAAAAAAGTCTTGGATACTCAAAATCTTCCAAAAATTCAACCGGAAGAAAAAAAGAAAAAACCTTTATTTGACCTTACAAATAGCGCAAAAGAAACAAAAATCGAAGGTATAAAAGACGACTCCGATAAGCCTTTGTTGTTTTATATCGATTTTATTAATTTAGATAAAATTTTTGAAAAATATGACAAAGAAGAATTCAAGCAAAAAGTCATTCAAAATATCAAAACAACGGTAAAAATCGTCTTTAGCACGGCTTGCGAATTTGTCAATTCGCACTGCGTCGTTTTGAAATTTAAATACACAAAACAAACAAATATTTTAAAAATTATTGAAGAATTTAATAACGAATTTTATAAATTCAATGAAATCCTTGAAAAAACGCTCGACTGCGGGCTTGCGTATAAATTTGCAATTTCTACTATCGAAGAAGTAAAAAGAAACAAAGGAATGAACCAATTAAAATATGGCATAGAGCGCGATATCATTGTTTCTTCCGGAACTTATTCTAAGCTTTCTAATGAGCTTTCTTTGATTAAAATTGCTGCTGATTCTTATAAAATGGTTTATTTGGAACAAAAGCCGCCCCAAGAGCAGCAAGAAGACGAAAAATATGACAAAACCATGGAAAAGATTTTAGAAAATCTTGAAGATAATGATTCTAAAATCCGCGCTTTGGCTGTGAGCGCGCCTTGTGGGGCAGGAAAAACGCACTTGATGGATAACGTTTGTTATCAAATTTCAAAAGCAAAATATAAAAACACTCTTTTGTTCCATTCAAGATGTTCTGCGTTGACTCAAATCAGCCCCTATGGCTTAATTCAAAGCTTTTTTGTAAATCTTTTTGAATGCCCTGTGGTTTTAAGCCATGATTTCAACATAAAATATTTTGAACAAGTTGTCCTAGAAAAACTTGGGCTCGAAAAAATCGAAGAAGATAAACTGGAAACATTGGCAAATCTTGTTTATCCTTTGAAAAAAGATTATTTTGAAAACATTTTGATAAACAAAGAATTAACCTATACTTGTTTAAAAGATGTTTTTGAATATTTGAAAAAGAAAAAAAGAATAATAATTGCAATCGACGATTTTGATTTAATCGACGAGTCGTCTTATGGATTTATCAAATATTTAGTTGAACAAAATTACTTCAAAAATGACGCAAAACTGCTTTTGACATATAAAGATAAGCACTCCATTTCTGTATATTTCCAAACAAACAAATTGGACGCTTCTCAATGTCTGAATATTTCTTTAAGAAGCTTCAACACTTCTGAATCTAAAATTTTCATCAAAAAGAACTTAGGAGAAGAGCCCGATGTTCCAAACGAAATTTTGACTCAAATTGCCTATAATGCCCAAGGAAACATCGCTTATATTGAGCAATTGCTTCAGTATATGTTTGAGAGAAAAATATTATTCCCTCAAGACAAAAAAATCAAATTTGACAAAAAATATATAGACATGGAAATCCCAAAGACTCTTGAAGATTGCTTTAAAGATAGACTTGAGTTTTTGAAAAACAATGCGCAAAACGAATATATTTTCTTAAACATTGCTTCTTTGTTGGGTGATTGTCTTGATTTTTCGATTTTGTCAAAAGTGTTTGAAATAAATAAAGATGAATATTTTGCTCTTGTGATGAAATTAACAAAAAAAGGCTATTTGAAGAGAAAATATGAAGATGTTTATTGCTTTAAAAATTCTCTAACTTGGTCATATTGCTACATAAAAGCAAAAGAAGAAGAAATAATCAAAAAATATTCTTTAAAACTTTTAACAGAATTGAATAGCAGAATTACGACAACTCCTCTGATTTGCCCAATTTTAGCGCAAATCACAGGAAACAAAGAGCTCGCTTTCAGCCTTTGGACTCAAAGCTTGAGGCCATCATGCTATATTGGAGACGTCAACATTTACGCTATGGCTCAAAAACAAAGCCTTATTTTGCTTGAAAGCGTGAAATTAGACGATATTGAATACATTAAAAACAACATCTGCGAACGCCTAGGAAAACTCGTATATCTGAAAAATCCTCAAGAAGCAAAAGACTATTTAACAAATGTCATAGTGGATTTAGAAAAAAATATTGAAAAAATGCCCGAAGCAAAAGATGTTCTTGTGGCAAAATTAATCGATATAAGCGGATATTTAACAAAAAGCTTGTATTTAACCCAAGACTACACTGGGGTTGTAGAAGTTGTGGATAATATTTTAAAATATTTTGCAATTAAAGACAATCAAGATAAAAAATATGTCCATGAATTAAAAATAGCATTAATCAAAACAAGAAAACTGGAAGCTCTTTTGAATTTGGGCTCTTGGGAAGAAGTTGCGGTTTTAGTGAACACGGAAATTAATCCTGTTCTTCAAAAAAATCTTAATATATTTATCAAGCACAAATGGATTACGACTTCCCAAATGGTTCAAATTTGGTTTGAAGCAAACATAATTCTTGCTCAAAGCTATGCGCAGCAAGGAAATCCTTTGGCTATGGAATTAATAAGCCAAATAGAAAAAGAATTATATAAAGAAAAAGATTCAAAAGCAGATTATCTTAAAATCCGCCTTGCTTATGCTACTGCTATGGCAAACACCGTCCAAGGAAACTTTGACGAGTCCGATTTAATCTTACAAGACATTGTGACTGATTTTTCTTATGTCATAGATAGCCCTGCTTTGGTAAATCAATGGAACGTAATTAATTTAATAAATAAAATTTTAAGAGGCGACTTTGATACAATCAAAAATGAACTTTTTGAAGCAAGTACAATTGCAAATAACTCAGGAGACGAAGTTGCAAAAAATCTTATAAAGACTCTTCTGGCTTACGTTTTGCTTAAAGAAAAATCTTATTTAAAAGCAATTGAAATAGCAACGGCGCAAATGCAATTTTTCTCTTCTAAAAAAATCGCGTTTGGAGCGCTCCTTGCTTGGTATATTTCAGCAGCTTCTACGGCATATAACAAAGCGGATATGTATTGCATAGAAATCTGCGAAAAGGCGGTGAAAATTTGCGAAAATGCACAAAATAACAATGTCTATTTTAAGGTCTTGTTCCAAGAGCTCATTGCAAAATCTTATTTCAAACTTGGCGATTTTGAAAATGCAAAGATGTATTGCGAGCTTGCTTTGGCTAATGCAAAAGAAAACGACTTAGATTATTTGAAGCTTAATTTGAACAATTTAAAAGCTGAAATTTTAAGAGAAGAAACAAATAAGCAACCTCAAAATAAGAAAAAAGAATATGCCCAAAATGTTTTGAAATTGTATAATAGAAATATGGATTTAGCTCGAAAACTAAATCTCTCAAATCAGATTAAAAAAATCGAAAAAGATATCACGTCTTTTAGGGCATTTTGCCAATTAAATCGTATTATGGAAGAAAAGTAACAGGATAAAAACCATGACAATCAAAACTCCACAACATTTATATTGCGAAACTCCTCCTACAATTTTAAGAAATAGAGAAGAAAAATTCAGAACCGCAAAAGACAACCGTTTTTGGCACATGGTGGCAGATTATGTTTTTCTTAGAATGGTTAAAGCTCGCTTTCATTCTTTGATGTATAAAGGCGAAGAAAATTTTGAAGAAAGAGACAAAACAAAAGCTACGATTTTTTACACAAACCACAATAACTGGTGGGACGGCATTATTGGCTATAGCCTTGTGCATAATGTTTTTCACACGCGTTTTCGTCTTATGATTGAAGAGATGAATAGATTTCCTCTTTTTCAATATATCGGCTGTTTTCCAATCAACAAAAAAACGCCCCAAGATGCAATAAAAGCGCTAAAATATGCAACAAGCACTCTAAAAGATGCAGACATAAGCTTTTGGCTTTTCCCTCAAGGGATTATTCGCCCTCCGCACTATAGACCGGAAGTCTTTCAAGCAGGCATTGCCTATATGGCGCAAAACGCAGTTAAACAATATGGTGGCATAAATTTATGCCCAGTTTCAATTAACTACACTTTTTTAAGACAAGACAAGCCTGAAGTCGTTGTGGAATTTGGCAAAGTCAAGACTTTCCACGAATTCAACTACGACAGAAAAGATTTTTGCCACATGTTGGAGCGCGAATTTGAAGATTTTTGCGATTCTCAACAAAAACAAATTTCGAGCGGAAATTTTGATGGCTACAAATATCTTTATAAACAAAAGCTTAGCTGGTGGCGCGACATCGAAAGACATTTGAAAAATGTCGGAATGAAGAAAAACGACAAAATTTAAAAATGCAAAATGAAATTTTTAATATAAATTTTCCTTCTTTAAATTTAGCGCGTTCTTTGTCTTCGGGTTTTTTGAAAAATACGACCTTAAGCGGCTTAAATTCGCCTTTTAATCTTTTTTTCTTGGCTTCTTTGTTGAAAGAAAAAAGAAAAGTTTTATATGTTCTGCCCGACGAGCAGGCATGTTTAAAAGCTCAAAAAGACCTAAAGAGCCTCTTGGACCTCGATTGCGACATTTTTTCGAGCCAAGAAATCTCGCCTTATAGCGAGCTTGATAAAAACTATTATATATATCAAGAGCAGCTCAATATCTTGCTCAATTTGCCAAATATCGTGCTTGCCACTCCAAGAGCTTTAATAGAAAAATTTCCTAAAAAAGAGTTTTTTGAAAAACACAAAATTGAGTTTTCAAAAAACTCCTCAATAGACTATTCAAAAATCGCAAAAACCCTTATAAAATATGGCTATAAAAGAGTGACAAATGTCTCTGACATAGGAGAATTCGCCCTAAGAGGAGATATCCTAGATATTTATTCTCTTGATTTAAATCCGGTGAGAATTGAATTTTTCGCAGACACTGTTGAAGATATCAGGTTTTTTAACCCAAATACTCAAAAAAGTTTTAAAAAAATAGACAAAATAGAGATTTTTCCTTTGTATAAATTCATTTTAGACGACGAAAACAAGAAAGATTTCATAGAAAAAATTTCAAAAATTCCTTCAAAAGATGAATTTTTGGAAAATATTAAAAATGAATTAATTGAAAAAATAGAAAACGAAGGCTATTTTGAAGGAATTGAATATTACATAAATTATTTTGAAGAAGAAAAATCTTCGATTTTAGATTATTTTAAAGATTATGTTTTAGTTTTAAAAGAGTCCGGCGAAATTTTTTCAAAGCTCGAAAACCTCGACACAAGCTATTTTGAAGAATATCAAGAAGGTTTAAAAAATAATTTTAAATTAGAGCTTCAAGAATTAAATCATTTCAGATATGAAGAAATAAATTCCAAAATTAAAAAATTCAGAACTTTTTCAATAGATAATTTTTTGTCTGAAGAAAATCAAGAAGAAATAATTGATTTTGATGTAGATTTACCACCTCTGTTTTCTTCGAACCTTGAAAATATCGCAAAATTTATCAAAAAATATTTAAACGACGGCTACAAAATCTATATTTGCTCAAATTTTCCAAATAGATTAAAAGAAATTTTTGACGAATTGGAGATTTTTTCTTCTTCGATTTTTTATCTTCCTTCGATTTCTTGTGGCGGCGCGATTTCAAAAGACGAAAAAATTTCAAAAGATAAAATTTTGATTTTGTCCGATAAAGAATTTTTTAACCAAAGAAATAGAGACATTACAACAAAAAAATATTATTCAAACAAGCAATCTCAAGAATTCATTGAATCTATAAACGATATAAAAACGGGCGAATACGTTGTCCATAGCGTGCATGGGATTGGGATTTATAACGGAATAACAAAACAAACAATAGATGGAAACCAAAAAGATTATCTTGAAATCCAGTTTTTGGGAACAGATAAGCTTTTTATGCCGGCAGAGCAAATAAACCTTCTTTGCCGCTATAGGGGCTCGGGCGCTACTAAGCCTCGTCTTTCCAAGATGGGAGGAAGCGCTTGGGAAAATACAAAACAAAAAGCGAAAAAAGAGCTTGAGCTCATAGCTTACGACCTATTAGACCTATATGCAAAAAGGCAGCTTGCGAAAGGGATTTCTTTTGATCCGGATTCAAATTGGCAATTTGAGATGGAAGACGATTTTGAATATACCGAAACTCCGGACCAAATGAAAGCGATAATTGAAACGAAAAAAGACATGGAAGAGCAAAAGCCCATGGACAGGCTAGTTTGCGCGGACGTTGGCTTTGGAAAGACGGAAGTCGCCCTAAGAGCTATGTTTAAAGCTGTGATGTCAGGCTATCAAACGGCTCTTATTGCGCCTACTACAATTCTTACTATGCAGCATTTTGAAACAATAAAAGAGCGCTTTGAGCCTTTTCAGGTTCGAGTTGCGATGTTGAACCGTTTTTGCTCTTCTAAAGAACAAAAAGAAATAATTAAAAAGATAAATGAAGGCGAAATTGATGTCGTAATAGGGACACATAGGCTTTTATCTAAAGACGTCAACTTTAAGAATTTAGGCCTTTTGGTGATTGATGAAGAACATAAGTTTGGCGTTCGCCACAAAGAAAAATTAAAAGAATATAGAGAAAATATAGATATTTTATCCCTAAGCGCAACTCCTATCCCAAGAACCTTAAATATGGCGCTATCAGGCTTAAAAGACTTATCTGTTATAAACACTCCTCCAAAAAACAGGCTTCCTGTAAAGACTTATGTTGGGCAATATTCTCCAACATATATCAAAAATGCGATAAACCAAGAGCTTTCTCGAGACGGGCAAGTATATTATCTCTATAATAGAGTAGAAACCATAGAGCGCTTCAAAAAAACCCTAGAAGAAATTGTTCCAAACGCAAGAATAGCAGTGGCCCACGGGCAAATGCATGAAAAAGAGTTAGAAGAAGTGATTTGTAAATTTGCTTCAAGAGAATATGATGTCTTATTGTGCACAACAATAATAGAATCAGGGCTCGATATTCCAAATGCAAACACCATAATAATCCACGATTCCACAAAATTTGGCCTTGCACAACTATACCAATTAAGAGGAAGAGTGGGAAGATCTCAAAAGCAAGCATATTGCTTCTGTTTTTATAAAAAAGATAAAGAATTAAATGAACAAGCAAGAAAGCGCCTTGAATCAATTAAAGAATTTTCTACCCTTGGAAGCGGATATCAAATTGCCTTAAGAGATATCGAAATAAGAGGGGTGGGAAGTTTATTAGGTACTCATCAGCACGGCCAAATGGTCTCTTTAGGCTTTGACACATATTGCAATCTTTTGGCAGAATGCGTTCAAGATATTAAAGAAAAAAGGCAAAAAGACCCATATTCAAAAATCGAAAACAAAAAGAAAAAACAAGCAATTGTGGACATAAACGCAGACGCCTATATCTCAGACGACTGGGCACAAACATACGAACAGAAGATTTTAGAATATAAAAGGATTTCAGACGTTTCTTCGATGTCTGAGATGGAAGATATGATTGTGTCTTTAAAAGATAGGTTCTCTAAAATTCCAACAAGCGTAGAAAATTTAATCATGCTTGTTAAATTAAGAATTTTAGCCACAAACGCCAATATAAGCTCTATTCGCCAACAAGGTAATTCGATTAGAATAAATAGCCCATATACAATGCAAGAGTGGCTATATTTAAAAAAACATATTGATTACAAAATTGTTAAGTATTTTACATATTCAACTCCGCCTAAAAACCTTTCAGACGTAAAAGGAATACTTCTTATGAACAAAGATGAAGCGGAATTTAGTGAAATATTTAACAAATTAGCAGATTTGTTTTATCATATATCTGAAGTAGTTATGAATTTCAATAAGACTAATTAAAATAAACAGGAGGAAAAATGAAGTTTACAAAATTAGCTGTTAGTTTTTTAGCTGGGGCGGTTATTTTCTGCGGTTGCGCAAAAGATAATTCTGCTGCTATTAAAGTTAACGACAAAATTATCACAAAAAAAGAATTTAACGAAGATTTTTCAAGGTTGAAAAATGCGCAATTCAAAAACGCACCAAAAGAATTCCAAAAAGACGACAGCTACCCTGTTTTAGTCTTGAAAAACAGATTTGTAAACGATATCATCGTTCGTAATTTGTTGGAACAAGAATTTGAAAAAAGAAAAATCACAGCTGACCAAAAAGAAATCGACGCTAAAAAAGCTATCGTAATCGCTCAAATCGGCTCTGAAGAAAAATTCAACACAATCTTAAAAGAAAACAGAATTTCAAAAGAACGCTTAAATAGCGACATGGCAAGCGAAGTTAAAATGGAAAAATTAGTAAACTCCCTAGGAATTGGCAAAGTTTCCGATAAAGACGTTGAAAAATATTATAAAGAAAACAAACAAAGCTTTGATTTGCCTGAACGTGTGCATGTTATGCATATTTTAATCGACACAAATCCAGAAAGCGTTAAAAGAAAAATCGTGGACGCAGATAAAGAAGCAAAACTTTCTAGCACAAACATAGATGAAAAAGTGGCTCAACAAGTAAAAGAAAATGAAGCATTGGTTCAAAAAGTTCTAAAAGAAGCAAAAGCAAACCCTAAAAACTTCTCTGCTTTAGCAAAACAATATTCTCAAGACACTGCTTCTGCTCAAAAAGGCGGCGATCTTGGCTTTGCTCCAAGAGGGCAATTTGTTCCTGAGTTTGAAAAAGTTGCATTTTCTCAAAAAGTGGGAACAATTTCAGACCCGGTTAAAACTCAATATGGAACTCATATCATCTATGTTGTAGATAAATCTGCAAAAGGTGTTCAACCTTTGGCAAAAGTGAAAGAAGATTTAAAAACATATTTAGGCCAACAAAAGAAAATGGAAGGTGTTCAAAAATATGTTGAAGGCTTGAAAAATAGCGCAAAAATCGAATACATAGACACCGAATTATCTCCAGAAGTTCTAGGAAAGAAAATCGAAGAAGCTCTTCCTAAGCAAATCGAGCTCGAAAAGAAATTAAGTGCTCCAAAAAAATCTTTGGCAGATAAATTTAAAAAGACAGATAAAGATAAAGAAACAGAAGTTGAACCTAAATAATCAAATTTCAAAATAATTTTAAAAAACTGCTTTATTACTCTTTATATAAGGCAGTTTTTTTTATATAATTAAATAAATTAAAATTAATAAAGGAAGAAAAATGGGCGAAGTGGTAAAAAAAGATGAACTTATAAAAATAGTAGAAAACCTTAAAAAAGAAGGGAAAAAAGTCGTTTTCACAAACGGTTGTTTTGACATTTTGCATATTGGCCACGTTCGCTACCTAAAAGCTTCTTCTAAATGCGGAGATGTTTTAATCGTGGGTTTAAATTCAGATAAATCTGTAAGAGCGATAAAAGGCGAAACGCGCCCAATAAACAATGAAAATGATAGAGCAGAATTGCTTTCAGAGCTCAATTTTGTAGATTATGTTGTGATTTTTGATGAAAATTCGCCTTCAAAATTATTAGAAGAAATAAAACCAACAATCTATACAAAAGGCGCAGATTATACCTTAGAAACCCTTCCGGAAGCAAAAGTCGCTAAAGAAAATAACATTGAAGTGAAATTCATTGAGCTTGTCCAAGGAAAATCTACGACAAACATAATAAAAACAATAAATTCAGATAAAAAATAATTAACAAGCTTAATTGCAAACAATTAAACATAGTGTTAAAATCAAATTTAAAGTATTAATGATGAGGCAAATATGAAATACGATTTTGGTATAGTTAAAGAATTAAAAATAGGCGAAACAAGAGTTGCAATAAGCCCTGATGTAGTGGCTATGTTGAAAGCTGATGGCTTGAGTGTTTTAGTCGAATCAAACGCAGGGATTATGTCAGGATTTACTAATGACGACTATATTCAAAATGGCGCTTGTATTGTAAATAGCGCGCAAGAAGTTTGGGAAAATTCCAAAGTAATCGTAAAAGTAAAAGAGCCTCAAAAGTCGGAATACAAATTCTTTAGACCCGACCTTATCATCTTCTGCTATTTGCATTTGGCGGTTGAGCCCGAGCTTACAAGGGAATTGTTAAAGAAAAAAGTAACAGCAATTGCTTGCGAATCGGTCGAAAATAAAACGGGAGTTTTGCCTCTTTTAAGACCAATGTCAGAAGTAGCAGGAAGGCTTGCCGTTCAGATGGGAGCGACTTTGTTATCGAGCCACAGAGGTGGTTCCGGTGTTTTGATTTCAGGTGTTCCTGGAGTTCAGCCGGGGAAAGTTACAATAATTGGTGCTGGCGTTGTGGGCTCAAATGCTGCTCAAATCGCAATCGGCATGGGTGCAGACGTCTCTATTTTTGACACAGACCCTAAAAAATTAGTGAAAATTGATAGAATTTATGATGCTTCTATTAAAACGCATTATTCAAACCCGACAAAATTAGCCCAAGAAGTCCCAAAAGCGGATATTTTAATCTCTTGTGCTTCAATCCATTCTGGAGTTGCGCCAAAAGTAATCACGCAAGATATGGTAAAATCCATGAAAAAAGGTTCTGTAATCGTGGACGTTGCAATTGACCAAGGTGGAAACGTGGAAACTATCGAAAAAATCACAACTTATGACGATCCGGTATTTGAAAAATTTGGAATTATGCATTGCGCAATTCCAAATATCCCTTCTGCGACTCCAAAAACGGCTTCTTATGCATATTCTTACGCTATGTATCCATATTTAAAATCTCTTGGAGAATTGGGCTTAATTGAGACAATTAAGGAAAATTTGGATTTATCTAACGGGGTGAACACTTTTAATGGTGAAGTGACAAACCAAGAAGTTGCAAAGTCCTTGAACCTTGAATGTACGCAAATCGAGCTTTTAGTGGGTTTTAAATTAAAATGATAAAAGACGCAAAAAGAATAGTTTTTAAATTTGGAACAAATACTTTAAGAAATTCTAAAGGCGAAATTTCGCTTTCGCACCTATATTCCTTCATAGAGGATATTTCAAGCTTATATGAAGAAGGAAGAGAAATCTTAATTGTTTCTTCTGGGGCTGTGGGCTTGGGAGCAAAAAAATTAGGAATAGACGCAAGCTCTTCGACTGCCCTAAAACAAGCGGCAGCAAGCGTGGGGCAGCCTTTGCTTATGGGTATTTGGCAAGATGGCTTTGAAAAATACGGAATAAAAACGGCTCAAATCCTTTTAACGGAAGAAGATTTTTCGAATCGTAAAAAATATCTTTCATTAAGGCTCACTTTGCACCATCTTTTGGAAAACAGGGTAATTCCAATCATCAACCAAAATGATGCAGTTTCTGCGAGCGAACTTGAGCACGCAAGCTTTTCGGATAACGACAAACTCTCTTCTTTGGTTGCTTCAAAGCTTGATGCAGATTTGCTTGTGATGGTGTCTGATATCGATGGGTTGTTTGACAAAAATCCAAAAGTTTATAAAGACGCAAAGCTCATTTCAAAAGTGGACAAAGTGACCCCTGAAATCGAAAAATTAGCGCAAGGCGCAAGTTTAGGCGGAAGAGGGGGTATGATAACAAAGCTTTTGGCGGCTAAAGTCGTGACTTCTTGTGGGCTTTTTGCAAAAATCGTAAATGGCTCAACTTCTCAAATTCTTCAAAAAATATTTGATGAAAATGTTGGGACAGAATTTTTGCCAACCAAAAATTTGTCTCATAAAAAGCGCTGGATTGCTTATGCCACAAATATCATGGGCGAAATCAAAGTCAACCAAGGCGCAAAAGAAGCAATCGTCAAAGACCAAAAAAGCCTTTTGTCTATTGGAATTGTTTCTTTAGAAGGAAACTTCAGAAGGGGCGAAATCGTCTCTATTTTAGACGAAGATGGCTTTGAATTTGCGCGTGGAATTTCAAATTACGACATGCCAGATGTCGAAAAAATTAAAGGCGAACATTCAGACAAAATTTGCTCTATTTTGGGCTATAAATTTGACGACGACGTAATCGAAAAAGATAATTTAGTTTTAGTTTAGAAGGTTTTAAAATGGAAGATATAAAACAAATTGCAAAAGACGCAAAAAATACATATTTAAAGATGATGAATTTGTCTTGTGATTTGAAAAATTCTATTTTAAAAAAAATCGCAAACGCGCTAGAAGAAAAGAAATCTGAAATTTTAGAAAAAAACAAAATTGATATCGATAGCGCAAAAATTCTTTTAGAAGAAGGAAAAATAAACAAGCCAACTTTTGAAAGATTGAAATTATCGCAAAGGAAAATCGAAGATTTAATTCAGGGGCTAAATGACCTTGTTTTGTTGGAAGACCCGATAAACAAGGTTTTATGGACAAAAGAGCTAGATGAAGGCTTGGTTTTAAAGAAAATCACTACTCCGATTGGGGTGATTGGTGTGATTTTTGAAGCAAGGCCGGATTGCTTTATCCAAATTGCTTCTTTAATCATAAAATCGGGCAATTGTGGGATTTTAAAAGGCGGAAGCGAGTGCAGGGAAACTAACACGATTTTTTCAAAGATTGTAGAACAGGCTCTTTTTGAAATAAGCCCAGAATTGAAATCGGCGATTAAATTGATTTATTCAAGAGAAGATGTCAAAAATTTATTAGATTTAGATGAATATATTAGTCTCATTATCCCTCGCGGCGGAAATAAGCTTGTAAAATTCATAAAAGAAAATACAAAAATCCCAGTTTTGGGCCATGCGAGCGGCATTTGCCACATTTTTTTGGATAAAGAATATGATTTTGAGTCTGCCAAAAAAATCATAATAGACGCTAAAACTCAATATCCAAGTGCATGTAATGCTGTTGAAACATTATTAATTCATAAAGATTTTGAAAAAATTGATGAATTAGAAAAAGAATTAGAAAACAATGGAATAAAAATCGAAAAAAAACCAAAAAGCTTTTCTTTGGAATATGGAGATAAAATTTTGTCTTTAAAAGTGGTGGATAGCCTGGATTGTGCCATTTCTCATATAAACAAATATGGCTCAGGGCACACGGATTCGATTTTATCGGACAACAAAGAAAACGTTGAAAAATTTATGAATTTAGTAGATTCAGCTTGCGTTTTTTCAAATTGTTCTACAAGATTTTCTGACGGTTTTCGCTTTGGCTTCGGGGCGGAAGTCGGGATTTCCACAAACAAAACCCATGCGAGAGGCCCTGTGGGGCTTGAGGGGCTTACTATATATAAATATAAATTGCTCTCAAATGGCGCTATAGTGAAGCCTTATGCTGATGGCGAAAAAAAATTTCATCATAAATTAATTTAATCTATTTACAAATATTTTTTTTAGTTATAAAATATTCGTACGCGGAAGTAACTCAATTGGTAGAGTACTTGCCTTCCAAGCAAGATGTTGCGAGTTCGAGCCTCGTCTTCCGCTCCATTTAATATAATGAGTAGTTAGACACCAGTTTTTATATTTTTTTATTTAAAATGTTAAGAAAAGTAAATTTTTTTCGAAAAAAAATTTTTTCTTGGAAAAAAATAAATTCACGATTTTTTAAGGTATAGAATATTATTCAAGAGGCATTATATGAAAATTCAAAAAATTAATTATCAACCTGTTAGAAAAACTCAAATGAAGAATAAACAAGCTTCTTCAGGCTACGCAACAAATAGCTTAGCTCAAGATACCGTTTCTTTTGCTGGCAAAAGAAGCTTTAAAGAAGGTTTAGCGGTTAGAATCGCTGCTTTGTTTATGGCGGTGACAGCGGCACTCACAGGCTGCTCTAAAGCTAGTCCTAAAGCGGAATCAAACGCTTCTTCTGAAGCAGATAATAAAGGAAAAACTTCTGTTGTAAATACTCTTTCTCCGGAAGAAATGCAAGAATTTCAATTAGCGCAAACAGACAACAGCGTTTCTGTAACTTTTGACTTTACAGATAACTTCAAATCTTGCGAAATTAAGCCTGAAACAACAACTGTATATTTGAAAAATTCTCCTGAAGAAAAAAATGAATATGCAAGCTTGCATGATATTCTATCTGACGAATATAATATAGACGAAGATGACATTGAAATTCGCTCTTTGGCAGCTTATGCGATTTTAAAAGCAAATCCGGAATTGGCTGCAAGAGTGTTGCCTGGTAAAGTTGATTTCACATTGGGCGACGTTACAAATATCGATAGAAATACATTATTTGACACTTCTTTCGTAAACGAAAACGAAACAACTACTCTTTTCTTGCCAGACGTGACACCGCTTGAAGAAATGAGAAACGACCACGACACAGTTTATCAAGGAAATGCAATTTATGCACCTGCCGTAAAAGATGGCGTCGCGCAAAGCAAAGACGTAACTTTAGCTATTCAAGATGTTACAAAAGACAATGTTAAAGCTTCTATCGCGCAAGAATATGGAATTGCCACTCTTGATTCTTTGTCTGGCGCTGCGATTGTGCACAGTATCTTCATTGATCCAGAAAACTATGAATTATTCGAAAAAACAAATGAACAAGACGCTCTTGATTTAATCACAAGCGACATTCAAAGAAATGGCTCAGTAAACGTACATCTTCCAGTTGTTACTACTTCTGTTATGGTGAACGACAAAAATGGCCTTGATAAAGACACAGCTGTTTCTTCTTTCTTAAATCAAAAAAGAAATGTTGACTATACAACAGCTTATATGACAAGTGATTCTACAGTGGTTCAAGTGGAATCCGGAAAAACCACTCCATTAGACATCTTGAGCCAATATAGATGGACAGATGGTGTTAAAATCACCGATTCTTATGAAGATAATGCAGATAAATATGAATCTTTAATGTTGACCGCTTGGGAACAAGTAATCAACAACAACAATAGCTTAATTGCTTTTTATAACGGCACAATGCCAACTGTTGAAGATTTACAAACTCCAATTGAAGATGTTCAATTGGTAAATTTGGAACCTTTAGCTTATATAGAGCTAAATGGAAATGGTTATGGCAACGGAAGCATTAGTAACTACGGTCAAGATGGAAATTATGCCTATGATGGGTCTTCGAATAATAACTTCTTTCAAGACGGAAGTTCAATCACAGGTGGCGGACAAGGCGGCTGCATAATTATCAATCGTTGCGATTGTTGCAAATGTGGAAAAACTTCTTCCACAACAAAAACAAACCCAACGGTGGCTCCTACAAAAGCCCCTTCTAAAACTCCAACATCGGCACCTACAAAGGCTCCGACATCTGCCCCAACGAGCGCCCCAACTAAAGCGCCAACCAGTGCTCCAACTGCAGCACCTACAAAAGCACCTACAACGGCTCCGACAGCTGCCCCAACTAAGGCGCCTACATCAGCTCCTACTTCAGCGCCAACGAGTGCTCCAACTAGTGCTCCAACATCTGCACCTACAAGTGCACCTACATCAGCTCCAACTTCGGCACCTACTTCTGCCCCAACCAGTGCTCCGACTAGTGCACCAACTTCA
Organism: uncultured Candidatus Melainabacteria bacterium; assembly: GCA_934675685.1. GTDB lineage: Bacteria > Cyanobacteriota > Vampirovibrionia > Gastranaerophilales > Gastranaerophilaceae > RUG14156. The sequence goes on from CAKURL010000006.1 coordinate 32,224, forward strand.
GCACCAACTTCAGCACCAACTACAGCGCCTACGAGTGCACCAACCAGCGCACCAACAAGTGCACCTACATCTGCCCCTACAAGTGCACCAACCAGCGCACCAACGTCGGCGCCAACAAGTGCTCCAACAAGTGCTCCGACAGATTGTCCAACATTACCTCCAATAGATCCTGATGATAAACCGGCTCCTCCAAAAGATGATGATGTAGATGTTAAACCTACAACAGCCCCAACATCAGCTCCAACATCTGCTCCAACATCGGCACCAACTAGTGCTCCAACTTCGGCTCCTACAAGTGCTCCAACGAGTGCGCCTACATCTGCACCAACAACCGCACCAGATGGAGAAGGCAAATTTGATAGAGATGACACAGATATAGACTTTGGAGATGACGTAGATTCTAAACCGGACACTACTCCAACAAGCGCTCCAACGGCAGCACCAACATCTGCTCCAACATCGGCTCCTACATCTGCTCCTACGAGCGCTCCGACATCAGCTCCGACTGCTGCACCTACGACAGCTCCTACTTCAGCGCCAACCACTGCGCCAGATGGTCAAAACCCATTTGACAAAGACGACACAGATATAGGTTTTGGAGATGATGTAGATTCTAAACCAGATAGCACTCCAACAGCAGCTCCTACTTCAGCACCAACAGCTGCTCCTACATCTGCACCAACTGCAGCACCTACATCTGCTCCTACGAGCGCACCAACGTCCGCTCCAGCCGACAAGGACGATAGCTCGTATGATAGAATTGACACAATTGTAGATTTCGATGATGAAAATTCATTAAGAGATATTGTAAACACAGCATATTTTAAATCCCTAGACGACGCAGTATCTTTTGATGATTTAGACGACATCTACTTTGGCTAAATTGAAAATACTTAGCTTATATATACAAATAAATAGCTTCAAGAATTAACTTGAAGCTATTTTTATTTAAGAATTTAAAATTTTAAATTATAATTTAAGCAAAATATTTTTTGCAAAAATCCTTAAAACAATCAATTTCTTCTTTAGTTGTTTTTTCGCTTGCGCTAATCAAGACTTGAGTTTCGCTTAAAGCTTTTCCTGCTAAAATCCCTTCTTTTTTAGCAGTTTTAATAAAGTCACTTGTATTTTCTACAATGATTGTAAATTCGTCAAAGAAGTCTTTATTTTGGACTTTTAAGCCTATTTTTTCAAGTTCTGATTTCAATAAATGCGAATTGTCAAAAGAGCTTTGAGCAATTTCTAAAAGTCCGGTTTTTCCTAATTTTCTTAGGTATAAATTAGCGCAAAAAGCAACAAGTGCTTGGTTTGAGCAAATGTTAGAAGTGGCTTTTTCTCTTCTTATGTGCTGTTCTCTTGCTTGCAAAGTCAAACAATATGCGACTTTTCCATTTTTATCTACAGTTTTTCCTGAAATCCTTCCAGGGAGTTGTCTTTTATATTTATCAAGGCAAGCGATGAAGCCCGCGTACGCGCCTCCAAAGTTCAAGCCTATGCCAAAAGATTGTATGTCGCCCACTGTGATGTCGCTTTTTGGAGGTTCTATTAAAGCTAAAGACATCAAATCTACGCAAGAAATAATAAGCTCGTTTGCGTTTTTTTCTGGCATTTCTACGATTTCGCCAAATTTGTTTGGCGTTTGATATAGCTTTGCACAAAGGTCTGTGTCTTTTGACTCTTCTCCAACAATAAGCTCGATTCCGTTCGCCCAAAGGTAAGTCTTGATGACTTCAAGATAGTTATTTGAAACATCATCTTTTACAAAAACTTTTCTTTTTTTAGTCAAGCGAGAAGCCATCAAAATTGCCTCAGCGCAAGCGCTCGCGCCATCATACACAGTGGCATTTGAGACATCTTGTTGAGTCAATGTGCACATCAAAGATTGAAATTCATACATAACTTCAAGCGAGCCTTGAGAAATTTCTGCTTGATATGGTGTGTAGCAAGATAAAAATTCAAATCTTGAAGCAATATCTTGTATTAAAGATGGCACAAATCTGTCTCTTGAGCCTGCGCCAAGAAAGCTAATATAGTCTGTTTTGTTTTTTTGAGATAGTTTTTTAAGCTCTTTTTGCGCTTCTAGTTCGCTTTTTCCTTCTTCTAAAGGCAAAGCTTCCATAAGGGCGCTTTTTGGAATAATGTCAAAGATTTCATCTGTTGATTTAATTCCAATTTTTTCGAGCATTTCTTTTCTATCTTCTTTTGATAATGCCTCAAAATTATACATTTTATCCTCTATTCAACTTCTTCAATGTAGTCACTGTATTCTAAAAGTCCTTGTGAATCGTTTGCGAAGTCGTCACATTCGATTTTAACAAGCCAAGCGTCATAAGGGTTTTCGTTGATTAATTCAGGAGAGTTAATCAAATCTTGGTTTGTTTCAACAATTTTACCTTTAACAGGCATATAAATTTCGCTTGCTGCTTTTACAGATTCTATTGTTGCGAAAACTTCGTCTTTTTCAAATTCAGCGTCGACTTCAGGGAGTTCAATAAAAACAACGTCGCCTAATTGTTCTACTGCGTAGTCTGTAAGCCCGATTGTAGCCAGATTATCTTCTTTTAAAATCCATTCGTGTGTTTTAGAGCACAATATTCCTTCAGGTGCTTGCATATTTATCTCCTATTTATATTAATTTTTCTTTTCATACTTTTTTTGAACAAAAGGTTTTTTTGCAATTTTTGCATTATATAACTTATTTCTTACCATAATTTGTATGGTCATGCCAAGGCTTTCTTTAGGATTGTTAAGTTTTGCAACTGTATTTTGGTCTAAACCTTCAAGTTCAATCATAGCAAAACCGATGTTTTTTCCTAATGTTGGGCTTGGGGCGCCAGAAGTCACAATGCCGGCTTTTGTGCCATTAACATATACTTCATAGCCATTTCTTGCGATTTGCCTGTCTTCCATGATAAATGGAACAAGTTTTCTTCTTAATGGCTTCGTTTTTAGCTTTTGAGCCAAAATTAAGTCTTTTCCGTTATAATCTTCTTCTTTTTCTTTTGGAACAAAAAAGCCTAAAGAGCTTTCGATTGGAGTAGTTTCTTCGTTTAATTCGTGCCCATATAAGGGAAGTCCTGCTTCAAGCCTTAAAGTGTCTCTTGCGCCTAGACCCACCGGAACAACGCCAAATTCTTCTTTAAAACCTAAAATCGCTCTCCAAATTTTTGGCGCATTTTTGTTTTCAAAAACGATTTCAAAGCCGTCTTCTCCTGTGTAACCTGTTCTTGTCAAAAGAACCTCTTCTCCTTCTAGGGTTGCTTTTTTGAAGCTAAAAAATTCGGGCTGGTCTTCTTTTTTTATTCCCATTTTTTCTATAATATTTTTCGCATTTGGGCCTTGAAGGGCAACCATAGAAAAATCGTCGCTTTTATTTATAACTTCGACGTCGAATTTTTTCGCTTCTTCTTTCATGAAAGGTATATCTTTATCAATCCTAGAAGCATTAATAACTATAAAATAATCTACGTCATTTATGACATTTTTTGCGTTATAGATAATTAAATCGTCAATTAAGCCGCCTTCTTTGTTTGGAAGCTGGCAATAGATTGCTTTTTTGTCCGACAAATTTTTTAAATCTTGAGGAACTATAGTTTGCAAAAATTTAAGAGAGTCTTTTCCTTTGATATAAACTTCGCCCATGTGAGAAACATCAAAAAGCCCCGCAAAATTCCTTGTTTGGTTGTGTTCTTTGATTATTCCTTCGTATTGCACAGGCATATCCCAACCGCCAAAAGGTACGATTTTTGCGCCTAATTTTACGTGTTCTTCAAATAGTGCTGTTTTTTTGTTTTCCATATTTTCCTCGCAATTCTTCGAAAAATTTTATCTTACATAAATCCTAGGTAATCTCATCTTGAGGCGGCAAGTAAGCTCGTAGTTTATTGTGCCCAATTTTTGCGCCCAAGTGTCGATTGTGTCTTGTTTGTTTTCTTCTCCCAAAAGGGTCACGATGTCTCCTGTTTCACATTCTACGTTGTCCGCTTCAAACATCATTTGGTCCATCGTAATTCTTCCTATTTGTTTGATTGGTTTGTGGTTTAGATATGCTGTGATTTTTCCTGACAACCTTCTATCCACCCCATCGGCATAACCTATAGGAATAGTTATCACCTTTGTGTCTTTTTGGGCGATATAAATATGCCCATAGCTTATTCCTTCCCCTTTTTTTAAGGTGTGAATGTTTGTTACTCTTGCTTTTAAACCCATCACAGGAAGCGTAGGTAAGACATTATTTTCTTCATAAGAATATGGGCTCAAGCCCCACATAATTATTCCCATACGAACCATATCGTAAGCAAAATCCGTATACTTAAACATAGCAGGAGAATTCAAACAATGTACCTTAATTCCTCTTTCTTTAAAAGTTTCAAAGTAAGGTTCAATCGCTTTTTGAAAAGAATTTATTTGTTTTTTAAATATATATTCGTTTTCGACATCGGCAAAGTGGGTGAAAATCCCTTTGATTTCAATGAAATCACAAGAAAGCGCTTTTTTTATGAAATCTTTTGAATTGTTTGCTTCTATTCCAATTCTATTCATGCCGGTGTCTATTTTAATATGCGCTTTTAGCTTTTTATTTAGTCTTTTATAGAGTTGTTGCGCCATATCGAGATGGTTTTCGTCAAAAATAGATAGGGCGATATCGTATTTTATCGCATTTTCAAAAGCCCAAATGGGACTCGCCCCAAGGACTAAAATAGGTTCTTTGATTTTATTTTCTCTGAGTTCAATTCCTTCATCTATGCTTGCAACTCCAAAAGCATTTACTCCGCAAGCAATCAAAGTAGGGGCGCACATCAAAGACCCGTGCCCATATCCATCAGCTTTCACCACGGCAAATAGGTCAGGCTCTTTTTTTGTATTTTCTTTTAAAAACTTTTTAATACTTCTCACATTGTGCTCAAGATTAGCTAAATTTATTTCAACCCAAGCATCTCTATTTTTGTTTACAAATGTTCCTCTAAAATTTTGCATTTTTAGCCTTCTTGTTCTTTTTGTTTTAAGTATAGTTCAAAAGTGTTTTCCATTAAGCTTGCGATAGTCATAGGCCCAATCCCCCCAGGGACAGGCGTGATATAGCTTGCTATTTTAGAAACATTTTCAAAATCGACGTCTCCTGAAAGTTTTCCGTCTTCTTTTTTTGTAATTCCGACGTCGAGCACTATGGCTCCTTTTTTCACCATATCTTCTTTGATAAGCCCAGCTTGGCCTGTGGCGCTCACTATGATATCCGCTTGTTTAGATAGTTCTTTTAAATTTTGGGTTTTAGAATGTGCCAAAATGACTGTAGCGTCAAGGTTGGATAAAAGCGTGGCTATTGGTTTTCCAACTATATTAGACCTTCCTATGACAAGAGCTAACTTTCCTTTTGGGTCAATATTATAAAAATTTAAAAGTTTAATTATTCCTTTTGGGGTGCAAGGTTTTGCAAATGGTTCAAGTCCGCAATTGAGCCTTCCTACGTTGATAGGGTGAAAACCATCGACATCTTTTATGGGTTCAATTAATTCTAAGATTTTTTGCTCGTCTAAATGAGAAAATAAAGGAAGTTGCACCAAAATCCCGTTTGTTTCTTTGTCTTTGTTTAATTTTTGAATTAAATTTGTGATAGTCTCCATTTTGACCGATTCGTCAAAGCGAAAAACTTCGGATTTGAAGCCCAAATTCAAAGCTTGTTTTTCTTTTGAATTTACGTAAATTTTGCTTGAAGGATTGTTGTTTGCGAGGATTACCGCTAACTTTGGTTTATCAGAAAGATTTTGAACTTTTGTTTTCAAAATCTCAAGTGTTTTTTTAGCAACTTCTTTCCCGTTTATTATTACAGCCATTTAAAATCCTTGTTTTCTTTAATTCATCTCGTTTTGGGGCAAATTCATTCTTGAATAAAAATTATTTACCAAGTTTTCTATTTTTTCTTCAAAATTTTCTTCTTGTCCTTCGAATTTTTCAATAATTCCTAAAACAGGGAGTTCAAGCTCTTTTAATTCTTCAGAAGCGCAATTCAGCTCTTCTTTTTTTGCTTTGTTTAAAATTATCCCCAATTGCCCGTCTAGGACATATTTTCTTGAGCTTTTTGCGATTTTTGAAGCCAAGAAGATGTCTTTTAAATTTGTTTTTGTTGTGATGATTGCTTCATCTATATTAAAATCGACTAAAGAATTTAAATATTTTAAGTCATATTCGCAATCGAAAATGACAAAGTCATATTGGCTTATGAATTTTTTTAAAGATTCTCTCATAATCTTGTTTATGAGGCAAGAGCAATCTTTTGGGGTCACAAGCCAAGAGGCGATTAAATCTGTGTTTTCGTCCACTGTGACCACTATATCTTCTAAAGCCCAGTCTACAAATTCTTGCTTAGACATTCCCTCTGGAATTCCTGTTTTGTATTCGTGCTTTCCTGATTTTATTCCGTAAATTGTGTTTTTTGTTTTGATATTGAAGCTATCAGATAATTCTAAAGTTAAGTCGTTATCTAAAAGTAAAATTGAAGAATTCGGGAATTTTTTCTTTATAACTCTATGAAAAGCTTTGACTAAAGTGGTTTTTCCGCTACCTGATTTTCCTATTAGAGCTAAAGTTGACGTCATATTTCCTCGCTAAATTCTTTATAAAAATTTTAATACAAACACGCAAATATTGAAAGTTTAATGTGTTTATGGGATTTGCCATTTCAAAAATCCATTGTTTGAACTATAAAAAACTTCTCTAAACTGTTCTTACGGTTGATTTAATTACTTTTAAGATATAAGAAAATCATTTTGTTATGATAAATCAAAACGAACAAAGTCTATTAAAATATATATCTTGTGTAAACGAAGCTGAAATCAAAGAAAATGGGATTTTGAACACAGCTTTGAAGTTGGGTATTGAAATAAAATTTCAAGATTTTAATTCAATTTATCAAATAATTGATGAATTGAATTTTAAAAGTTTAAAAAGAGATTTAATTAGGAAATAGTATGGAAAAAAATATAAAGAAAAGATTGTTGTATATAATCTATGCAATAATTGTGTGTTTCGTCGTTTTGTCGATTGTTTGGCTCGGGCATTTTGAGACATTCAGGGATTTTCTTTCTCGAGTGGAGCAATCTTCTTTTGACGTTAGACAAAAGTCTTTGATGAAATATAAAAATCCTTCAAAAGACATTGTAATTGTGGCAATTGACGATGAAAGCTATGAATATATCATGGATAAATTTGGCTCTTGGCCGATTTCTCGCGCCCTTTGGGCAAAGACGATAGATGGGCTTGAAAAAGCAAACCCTAAAAACATCATATTCGATTTGCTTTTTGTGAAGCCAACAAATGACAAAGCTTCTGATTTAGCTTTGATTGAAGAAGTAAAAAAATATGATAACATTTTTCTTTCTATGAATTTTGATAATGTAGATTCTTATGTGAGAAAACCATCAAAATTAGACGAAAAATTGAAACTAAAAGTCTTTGGAGAAAAAATCCCTCCTAACGACTATATTTCTTTTTCAAATGTCAGAAAAGTCATGGAAGAATTGTCTAATTCCACAAAAAACATTGGCTCAATCAACGTCACAAGAGACGAAGATGGTGTAATTAGGGAAGCTACCCCTGTTTTTATCTATCAAAATGACTATTATCCAAACCTTTCTTTGCTCGTTGGGCTCGATGTTTTAGGGAAAAAAGAAGTTACATATTTAGATAATAAAATTATCCTAGACGAAAACCACATAATCCCTTTGGACAATTCTAAAAGAGCGATTTTGAATTGGTTTGGCGAAAGCAAAACTTATAACCATGTTTCTTTTTGGAGAGTTTTAAGAGCGTTTGACGAAAATGATGAAAAATATTTAAAAGAAAATTTTGAAAATAAAATAATTTATATCGGAACAACGGCAACAAGCTTGTCTGACGTAAAAACTGTGCCCACAGAATCAAATATGGCAGGAGTGGAACTCCATACGACATTTTTGAATAATATCTTGGCAAATAATTTTATTAAAAAAGTTTCTATAAAAGTAGATTTCGTGGTTGCGATTTTGCTTTCTTTTATAGTTGGCTATTTTGTTTTGAAGATAGAATCTGTTTTAAAGACATTTTTGCTCTTATTTATGATTTTAGCTTCATATTATACAATTTCTCTTTTTGTGATGTATCAATTTAACTTGTGGGTTTCTTTGGTTTTGCCTGCGATATCTACGATTTCGACTTTTGTTTTTATATATTGCGAAAAATATTTGCTCAAAGTAAAAGATTATGAACAAACTTATAAGCTCGCTGTGACAGATGGTTTGACCCAATTATATAATCATAGATATTTCCAAGAACAAATGATTATTCAAATAAATAATTTTCAAAGATATCAAACTCCTTTTTCTTTGATTATGATAGATATTGATTTCTTTAAAAAATTCAATGACACTTATGGACACCAATCAGGCGACGCTGTTTTAAAACAAGTGGCTTCGATTTTAAAGAAAAACTCAAGAACTTCTGACATCGCTTGTCGTTATGGCGGAGAAGAAATGACTGTGATTTTGACAAACACTCAAAATAAAGAAGCCAATTTTGTGGCAAACAAAATTTGTCAAATGGTGAGAGAAACAAAATTTGTTTTGACAAATTCTCAAAAAGTAAATGTGACGATTTCAGTCGGCGTTGCAACTATGAACGAAAAAATCCAAAAACCACAAGAATTAATCGAAAATTGCGATAAATGTTTGTATAAAGCAAAGGAAAATGGCAGAAATCAAGTTGTGAATTATGATGCGTAAGCCGAGCGCCACAGGAGCCTTTGTCGGATTAGTAAATCCGACCTACATTTAATAAAACAATACGTCATTCTGAAAGCTCTAAAAAACAAGCTGAGCAAAGCGAAGTGTAGTTTTTTGAGCTGTTCAGAATCTTTAAAACATGGAATGCAGGAATTCAGCATTGAATAAAGACCCTGAAACACCGAGTAGGTACAGAAAATTAGTTTTCGCAATGACATATAAAAATCGTTTTTAACTAAACCCTCTACTTAACCCATCTTTTCCCAAGAGCGATTGTAAACAAATCTTGTCCCAAAACGCCATCTCCCCAAGTGAAGCCATAGATAATATACCCACAAGTGTTTGGAGTGGATTTTTCGATTTCTTCTTCTTCGTCATCTAATTTCGGCTGAAAATAGTCAACAATTACAAGTTCGTCCGTTGAGGTTGTTTCGCATTTATAGTTATAATTAAAGCCCGCGATGAGCCCAGTATTGAACCTTGCGCAAACAAGGTCATCTGTCTTATATTCGCTCACTGTTTGCCCTTCTTGGACTTTGAGCTCGTCGCAATTATCCAAAATGTCGCCGTTCAAATAATTTCCAAAAACTTGAGCGAGCACTTTATTGTCTTCTTTTTGGTCTCCTGTGGTGCCTTCTAAGTTTGCCAGATTATAGCTTTTTGTGTAGTTAGTAAGGACATCAGAATAAATGGTTGATATATTTGAATAAAAAGTTTTTGAAGCAAGATGAAGTTTTTTGTTTTTCATTTTGCTTGAATTCACAGTATAACCAATCGTAATTACAGTCAGCATGCCTATTACGATTAAAACGATAAAAATTTCTGCTAGGGTGAAACCTTGTTTTATATTTTTTATTCTCATCTATCTATCTCCACTAAAACTATTCTACAATAATTGCTCATAAAATTTCAAATTGTTTTCATATAAATGTACGAGGTTTTGTGGAATATTATTACTACTAAAGTAAAATCAGGTATAATTGTAGTATGGATAAAATTAACACAAAAAAAGCTTTCACTTTGGCTGAAATGCTCATTGTGCTTGTCTTAATTGGAATAATCGCAACTATTACAATTGGGATTATAAAGCCATATAATGCGAACCAAAAAGGCTACGAAGAGCTTGCTATGAAGTCTCAAGGAGACTTAGCTCAAGCTTTCACACAAATGATTTTAAACGATTCAAGTTATGACGACCTTTCTACCATGAAAGACGAAAGTGGAAGTTTTTCTATAAATTCCGATGGCGCAGTTGTTAGATTTGTAAAAATCATAAAAAAATATATCCAAGACAACGGAAAACTTGTAGACACAACAAAAGAAAAAGCATATTTTGATATGCTAATCACGCACTATAATTCAACAAAAACAAATAAAAAAATCACAGATAAGTTCTCTAATTTCTATTTCGCAAATAATGGTGTGTTGTTTGGGTTCCAATTAAACTCGAGTTGCAGCGTCACCGAAGATTTAGAATATTTAGCAGAAAGAAAATCTGCAACAAGTGTCGAAAACACCTGTGGCTCATTTTTTATCGACGTAAATGGCTATAAAAAGCCTAATAAATTGGGTTCGGACCAATATATTATCCCGTTTGACGCAAAATTTTTGAAATTTATATAGGAAGAAAAAGTATGAAAAACAACATTAAACAAATTAAAAAAGCTTTCACTTTGGCAGAAGTTTTAATCGTACTTACGATTTTGGGTATCATTGCTGCGATTTCTATGACGACATTAAGACCTGCTGAATTCAAGGCTAAAGGTATGGCAGTTGCTGCAAAAAAAGTTTTATATGACGTAGACGTTGCGACGACTGAACTTTTGCTTGATTATGCTCAAGCAAATACAGATGCAGTTATCCCATCTACTATATGCAACGCGCAAAGCCTTGCTACTGAATATAAAAAGAAATTATCTGCAATCAGAAAAACAGGAAATTGCTCTGGCATTACTTATGATTCATCTAAGCCAAACGCATTTTATTTAAAAAGCGGCGCTTGCTTGGCTTTTGGAGCAAAGACAACAACGGCAACCGCTACAAGATTTCCTGGAGAAACTGCTGACACAAACGACACCGCTTCTTGTGGTTTAATCTATTTTGACACAAATGGCGACGAAGGCCCAAATACAGTCGGCGCTGATAGATTTATCATTCCATTAGATACATCAGGAATTAAATACGCAAACTAATTTTGTAGGGTTTAAACTTGGAAAGCTTAAGAAAAAGAGACAAAAAAGCTTATACATTTACAGAAATGCTTATTGCAGTCATTGTGATAGGCATTTTGATTGCTGCTGTTTCTTTCAACTTTAAACCTAATAATTTAAAAACGCAAAGCTTAATGGTGGCAGGGAAAAGCCTAGAGGGGCAAATTTCTTTTGCCACTATGAATTTGCTTGCTAAGAATTCCAAAAATTCTTCTATGCTTCACCTTATAGATTCCGCTGGAACAGAATTTTCCATAGAATCGGAAGGAGCAGGCGAAAAATTAATAAAGCTATATAAAAAAGTTCTTATTGCAAAAAGAACGTCAAGCGTGGATAGCGCTTATTTGAGTTCTTCGCTGATGGGCCCTAATGGTATTTATAAAGATAAAGATAACAAAGAAGTCAAAATTTCCATTTTTTCAAATTATTTCACATTTAAAAATGATGCATTTTTCGCTCTTAAGTTAAATGGAAATTGCACAACAGAAGAATCTTTAATAGTTGATCCTTCCATGCCTTCTAAAGCGACTGCTAAAAATAGCTGTGGGCTTATTTTTTATGACGTAAATGGAAAAGAAAAGCCAAACGTTTTAGGAGTCGATCAATATATAATTCCCCTAGGCAAACACGGCATAAAATGAGCCCCAAAAAGAGAATGAATAGGAGATATCCATCATATAGATGATTTAATCTTCGCTAAATTAAAGCATGATAATGTAAAATCGATTGTATTAATAGTTTATGCTATTTTAAACAAGGATTTTAAATGTTAAAAGAGAGTATTTCCCCAGAAAAAGAAGACGATACCATTATGACACAATTACAGCAAACTTTAGATAAAGCTACAAAAGCTCATCAAAGATACTTATTAAAATCAACAAACGAAGATTTAACAGAAGCGATAAATTGCTATATCGAAACAATAACACAAAACCCTGACGAAACTAGCGCATATTATCGTCTCGCTATTTTGTTGCACAACAGTGGTCAAATTGGGGTTGAAAGCGCAATAGAGCAATGTAGAAAAGCTGTAAAAATCAATCAAGATGATGCAAATGCTCACATGTATCTTGGGTATTTTCTTTCTTTAAATTCAGATTTCGACGAAGCGAAAGACGAATTTAAAAAAGCTTTAAAGCTGAAGCCTTCCGCTTCTCGTACTCGTCTTGTGATGGCTCTTACTTGTCTTGAAAAAATCAAAAATGCAACTAAAGAAAAGAAAACTTTCTCTTCTGAAATCTTTGATTTAACAGGCGCTTTATATTATGGCGCGACAGGCGCCGTTATGAGCTTGTTTGATAAAGCGAGCATTAAAGTTCTTTGTCAAAATATTTTAGACGATTTTAATTTCATTAAATATAGAGCAGTGGGCGAATTTTTTGAAAAAGTAAAATCAGACAAAAAAGCCTATGACCTTTATTTAAATGCTGTTGATAATTCTAAAAAATCAATCGGCTTGTATGAAAGAATGGCAAAAATTGCAATCAAGAAAAATCGTCTTGATATCGCTTACGATTGTTTAAATAACGTCGTAATTTTGTCTGATAACGACCCTATGAAAGTCGTAAATGCGATTGAATTTGTGGAACAATATCAAGCAGACAAAACAAATGAACTTATCGACTACTATACAATTTTAGCAAATAAATACCCTGAATTATCAAAATGCTATTATGAATTAGGGCATTTATATTTGAAAAAAGATGAAAAAATCAATGCTTTATCTGCTTTCAAGCTTGCTTTAAAATATGACGAAAATAACCCATATTACCAAAACTCTTTGGCTTATGCTTATGTTCAACTAGAACAATATGATAGTGCTATTGAACTATACAAAAAAGCGCTCGACGCAAATCCAAACGACGAGTGGTCTTCTGTGGTGGCGCAAGCCTTGGCTGCAATTTATCACCAAATCAAAGGAAATTCCGAAGCTGCAATTTCAATGCTTCAAAATAGCCTTCTTTTGACAAAAAATAAATCACAAATCCACGAAGCAATCGCAGACATCTATTACGACATCGAAAACCTTGATAGCGCGATTGAATACTATCAGCTTGCAATCAAAGAAAACGACACAAATCCAAAAAACTATTCAAGAATTGCAATGGCATATTGGGAAAAAGATTGTATAGAAAAAGCAATCATCTATTATTCAAAAGCAATCGAGCTGGATTCCAGCTACGACATTGCATACAACAACTTAGGGGTAGTTTTCCTAGATGGCCTAGGCGACGCAACTAGAGCAAAAGAATATTTTAAAACGGCAGTTTCAATAAACCCGCAATATGTCTTGGCTCATTTCAACTTGGCAAGAAGCCACGAAGTTTTAAACGAAAAAATAACTGCTGCAAAACAATATCAAAAAGCGCTAAATCTAAACAAAACAAGACAAGAGCTTGATGATAAAATCATCGAAGACAGATTATATAAGCTTTTTGAAGCATAAATTTATTTTTTCAAAGAAAAGTCATCACCAGTTAAAATTTAAAATTGAATAATGAACAAATTAAAACAAATTTTTGAATCTACTTTAGGAAGGGCGCTAACCACGACATTAATTGTCGCTCTTCTTTTGAGCGGATTTTTTTGTTTTGATTTTTATAAAAGAGAATTAAACAAAATTAAATCTTATTATTGGATTTATAAGGGCGACAGGGCATATAAAAATCAAGAACTTCAAAACGCAATAAGCTATTATGAATATGGTATAAAACTCCACCCGAGGCACTATAAGGCTATGTATAATTTAGCTAATATTTATGTTGCTTATGAAGATTATTATCTTGCTTTAAAAAACTACGAAAGAGCACTTGAAATAAAGCCTGATTACGACGTCGCAAGGATAGATTATGCAATCATTTTGTCTCAAACTTATGAAACAGATAAAGCAATCGAACAATATAAAAAACTTATTAAAACAAAACCGCGCTTTATTAAAATTCCTTTTTTGGTGGACAACAAAAAATCTTATGCGCATAACTTAGGAGTGGCATATTATAACATGGGCCTTGCATATAGAACAAAGTCGCTTTTGGCTGGGCTAAACGACGAGGCAAGGACAAGATATTTATATAAAGCCCTAGAATCCTACGACCAAGCTGTCGATGTTTTGAAATCTTATAATTCAAACTATAATCTTGGGCTTGTGCGCCAGCTTTTGCAAGACAACAATCAAGCAGGCTTTTATTATTGCCGCGCGATAGAATTGGAGCCCATGAACTGGGAAGCTCATTTTAACTATGCAGTTTTATTGAACGATTTAAAAGAATATACAGGCTCCGCAGAAGAATTTAAAAAAGCAGGGCTTATTTTGGGTTCTAAAGGAGAAAGTGAAAAAACAAAATATATTTATGATATTTTAAACGATGTACATCAAAAAATGGTCATAAATTCTACAAGTGCTTATGATGAAAAAATCAAAAAAGCGCAAGAAGCTGAAGCGCAAAATTCAAAATATAAAGCTGGGAAATTGCTGATAGATATGTCGTCTGACGACGAATTAAAAGAATATTTTGGCACTTGCGCAAATAAAGAACTGTTTTTGGGGGAGGAAAAGTAATTGAATTTTCAAACTTTATATGATTTTTCTTATTCGATATTAAAAAATTACGAAGATATGACAAATAGAATGGGGCTTGTTGAAAGTTTTTCTAAGGCTTTGATGATGTTTTTTAATGTCGAAGAAATTAAAATCTATATGATGGACGAATTTTCTTATGTTTTAAAAGACTTTATAAAGCCTTGGGAAAATGCAAATAATTCTCAAAACCAAGAAATTCAAGAAATTTTTGACGATTTTTTGGTTCAAAAATATGATTTTAAGCTTGTAAAAAATAGAATTTATTTTCCTCTAAAACAAAAAAACAAGGTCTTAGGAATAGTTAGAATCAGGGCAAGAGAAGAAATCGAAGAAGATAATGAATTTTTTAAAATTCTTCCTTTGATTGTTTTAAATATCACAATGCTTTGTACCACTTTAAAAGACAAAGAGCAAATAAAAATAAGTTCAAAATTCCACCAAACAATTAGAAACATCACAAAAATCACAGAAACCCAATATGAGCTTGACTATATTTTGCCCATAATGGGTGAAATCATAGATGGCTTTATCGCGGAACATCTTATTTATATCTTTATCAAAAATAAAAACAAAAAAGAATATAAGCTAATTTGGCCAAATCGTTGTTCGGATAATAAAATCTATGATTATTTGGAAGAAATAAATTCAAAATCTTCTTCTGTGATGATAAAAGAAGATGGAAAATTGGGAATTTTTCCTTTAATTATTAACCAAAAGCCTTATGGCGCAATTGTTGCATATAACCATTATGACAAAATCACAACAAAAGAAATTGGCTATTTAGAAGAAATCGCTTCTCAAGCGCAAACTACAATCACAAGAGCAAAATCTTATATAGAAGTCCTAGAATATGCGACACTAGATGCTCTTACGGGCTACAACAATCGCCATCAATTCGAAAAAAGGCTCAAAGAAACAACTGCTTTTGCAAAAAGAAACAATAGCTCCTTGTGCTGTATTATGTCAGACATCGATTTCTTTAAAAGAGTGAATGACACTTATGGCCACGCAATTGGCGATTGTGTTTTAAAAACTGTTGCAAAAACAATCAAAAAAGAACTAAGAGAATCAGATATTCCTTCTCGCTATGGCGGCGAAGAATTTGTCTTTTTGCTTCCTCAAACTTCTCTAAAAGAAGCAAAAATAGTGGCAGAGCGCCTAAGAAAAGCGGTCGCTCAAAAGAAAATAAATATAGAAGAATATAATATTGAAGGTGTAAAAGAAATTTCTGTCACGATTTCAATAGGTGTTGCTGAATTTGATAAATCTTCAAAAGACCCAAATACTCTTTATGAAAAGGCAGATAATGCGCTTTATCAGGCAAAAGAAGGCGGAAGAAATAGAGTCGTAGTTTATAAAGATATGTTTGAAGCATAAGTTTCTTTTAAAAACTCCTTGCAAGCTTTTGTGATTGATTTTGCAATTGTTTTTTGGAATTTTTTGTCTTTTAATTTTTGCGCTTCTTCTAATCTTATCAAATATCCGCACTCAATTAAGACTCCAAGTTGGCTTGTGGGGCGAATAACGGCAAAAGAAGCGTAATTTAAGCCATCGTTTCTAAAGCCCGTATCTTTTTCTAAGTTTGTTAAGATTTTTCTTGCCAATTCTTTTGAATGTTCTTGATAATAATATGTTCCAACTCCATATTTTTTATCTATATCTTTCCAATTTGGAAGGGAATTTTGGTGGATACTTAAAAATATGTCGCTATTTTTTTCTTTTGCAAACGTGGTTCTTTGATAAAGCCCCACTTTTTTGTCTTTTTTTCTTGTCAAATAGACTTTAGCACCCGAGCGAGAGAGTTCTTTTTTTAATTTTTTTGTAATTTGAAGGTTTATATCTTTTTCTTTTAAACCGTTTGCGCATACTCCCGTCTCTGTCCCTCCGTGGCCTGCGTCAAGGGTGATTTTGATTTTTTTCAAAGAGTTTTTCTTGAGCTTTGGAGCTTTTTTGATTGTAGCTAAATATCCAAAATCCGTTTTTTCTAGGTCGTAGCCAAACAAAGGATAAGGAGAGGAATATTTAAAAGAAAAGTTATTTTCAATTGTGTTTGGAATTTCTATTTTCTTTTTTGGTTTTCCTTCAAAGTTTATAGGGTTAAAGAATGAATCATAGAGCTTAAAAGAAAGGCTTTTTCCATCTTGCTCAAAAGAAAAAGGAGTTAGAGTTTTTGTGAAAATTTCAAATTCAAATTTGTCTTTTTTTTCTTTAAAAACAACTTTTTCTATGCTATCTTGCCTTTTTTCCGGAATGACAGCCTGCAATTGCGCTTGAGATTTATTTATATAAGCAGTTTTATTTTCTTCAAGCTCGATTTTATAATAATTTTTGCTTTCTTGAGTTGCATATAAAACAGTGTCTTTATAAAGGTCTGAGACTCTTTTTGCGTTTTCATCCGGCGAAATTCTTAAAGGAGCGTTGTCTTTTGTGGTTTCTAAGACTGCATATTTTGCAATTCCTATGTTTTTAAATTCTTCTTTTGAAAAAGCTTGGCTGAAATTTAAAATTCCAAGCATTAATAAAAATAAGTATATTTTTTTCATAATTTAATTATACTTAAAAATTTGGATTTAACCACAAGAAACATTATAATTAGAATATGCTGATTGACATGCAAGAAAATATAGACGTTACGTCTTTAATAAAAGAAAATTATTTTCCAAAAGAAGTCTTAAAAAGCGGACAAAGAGACGAGGACAAATTAAAAGACGACTTGGATTATTCTAAAAATGCGCTTTTTTCTAACCCTGCCATCTTGGTTTTAGAAGACGATATTATAAATTCTAATGGTTATGGCTTAAAAAAAGGGTTTTATAACGTCGCTCCCGATAAATATTTTGATTTTTTATATATTTATCAATCAGGAAAATTAAAAGCAAAAGTTCCTGTTGTGAAGCTGGAAAAATTTGAAACACTAAACCCAAAACAAGAAAAGCCAAAGAAGATGAGCTATAGGAAGTTTTTAAGAGAGCAAGAAAAAAACTTTGAAAAAAGCAAAAAAGGCGAGCTTTTGGAAAATGTCGACTATAAAGAAGTGCAAATCAACTATATTGAGGATAAAAAAGCATACATAATAATATACAATGCTAATAACGTAGAATTAACGGGAATGATAAAATTTTGATTTTTAGACCAAAAGATTGATTTTTGTTAAATCTATCTATGATAATTTTATTTTAGGATAAACGTATTAGCAAGGAAAAGAAAGGCAAGAAAAATGCAAAAGATTTCCCCTCTTAGATCAAGCATCGAAGCTTTTAACAAATTTAAAGCTATGAGAGCGGCAAAAGCAGATAATTCTGTAAAAAAACAAGACGCAGTTGCAACAAACCCATTTGGAATCAGCTTCAAAGGCGAATTAGTTGCTATGGACGTTTTTGATGGTTCATCAAAAGCAAAAGAAGCTACTAAAAATGTTAAAAATACAATTCAAGAAAAAATTCAAAATACAGGCAAACTTTTAGCAAGCGCTTGGGTTGGCACAATCAATAAATTTTCTTCAATCAAAGCAAACGCAGTTGCTTTTTGCGGAAGAATTAAAGAAGGCGCAATAAACGCAGCAAGCAAAATTAAAGAAATTGCAAACACGGAAGTTAAGTTTGAAAATCCTCTAAAATACACAGTAGGAAATCTTCAAAAAAGACCTGCAAGTGAGCTTGGGGAAATGTTAAAAGCTGAATTAAAAGGAGTTTAATAAATGAACAACAGAAGAGTTAGAAACATTATTGAAGCCCTAGGCAAGCACTCAGATTCTGAATCTATTCAAGTTTTAAACGAAATTGGGACGAATTGCCCAATCGACGAAATCAGAGAAATGACAAGCAAAGCTTTAATTAGAAAAAATACCCATGACGCACTAGAAGTGATGATTGTGAATAAAGGAAAAGGTATCAATGACCTTTCTGCGAGAGTTGCTATGTGTGCGATAAATGAACTTCTTGCTCTTAAAGATAAACAAGAAGCAATTAAAATTTTAGACGATACAATCAATATGCATTCAGAAAAAGAAGTGCAAGATACTGCTCGTTCTGTAAAAGCATTGATGTCATTCAGTTCATAAGAGTGATTAATATATTTATCCTAAAAAATCCAAGGGTGGTTTTCTCTTGGATTTTTTTTAGTATAAAATAAACTATATAAAAACAAAGGAAAGTTATGAAAAAAAATTTTTTAATATCATTATCTTTATTGTCATTATTATCTTTAAACGTTTTTGCTTTTGATTATAATAGCTATTGTGCACCAACTGACAATTTAAAAGGCTCTTTTTTAGGAAACGTAATGAGTTTAACCGGTACCAATCTTGCTTCAAGAAATATTGCCAAAGGTCAAATTAAAAAAGCAATCAAAAAAGCAACCGGAGCAAACCCTAAAATCACTCTTACAAGCTATTTTGGGCATAATTTCTTTGACGGCGAATTTTCTTCCTTGAAAGGTTCGATTGAAGAATTTCAATATAAAGGAATGTATTATTCAAATTTGAAATTTAATTCTTTGTGTCCATACAACAAAGTGCGCTATCAAGACAACGCTCTTGTTTTTGATGAAAATTTCTTGATGGATTTTGAAGCGGAAATTTCTCAAGAAGATTTAAATAAATATTTAAAATCTTCAAATTATCAAAAAACTTTAGAAAAATTAGAAAAAAACGAAATTTTCTCTAAGCTTTTTAAAGTGCAAGAAAGTGAAATCAAGATTTCAGAAAACAAGCTTCAGTTTAACTATAAATTGACTCCTTTTCCAAATGCTTCAAAGCACCTTGAATTTGTAAAAAGCTTTATAAAGCCTATCAACCTTGCTTTTGGAGCTGGGCTAAAAATCGAAAACAGCAAAATAGAGCTATGTGACCTCGATTTCAATTCTTCAAAAATTTCTTATGACTATATTTTGCCATTTTTAAATATGACAAATCCGACTAATTTTGAAGTAAAAATTGACAAAAACAACAATGCACAAGTGGAAATTCAAGATGTTAAAATCCAAGACAAAAAAATCATTTTAAAAGGAATTTTGCTTGCCCAAAAGAAAGATTAAGCAGGATAATTTCTTGTGTCTATTAGCTTTTGTTTTTTCCTATCCATCTTTGGTTTCATGCAAATCCAGAAGATGTTTTTGATATATGGCGCAACAAGGATTATTATAACCGAGAACAATAAGTCATACAAAAAGCGATGAAGCGTCAAAGCTTGAAATATTGGAACAATAATCGAAAAATTAATTACTTTAAAAATAGTCAAAACAAGGCAATAAATTAAGCCTGTGATGTGTATGCTAAATACTCCTAAAATCGCGCTCAAAAGGCGCGCTTTTATATTTTGGCAAATATTTAAAATAGTGCCTGAAATTATTATCGCAGGCAAAAATCCTAAAAAATAGCCAAAAATGTAATTTTGGAAATTTTCAATTCCGCCCCCAAAAAGGAAAATTGGAAGCCAAAAAAGCCCAATTAGAAGATAGAGCGTAAATAAAATTATTGAAAAATTTCTGCCCAAAAGATAGATTATAAAAATCATAATAGGGATTGTGGGCATATAAGATACCGATTTTGTTTCTCCTTGAAAATTCGGGATAGGAATATCTATTTGGCTGAATGTTGCAATAATTAAAAGCACAAAACAAAAGCCCAAAACCACCAAAGACCCGATGGAAATAGGGGTTGGCTCGCCTTTGTATATATATTGCGAAAATATATCTTTGTATCTTTTATTGTTGAACATTTTTTTCTGAAATACTATTTCTTAACCCATCATACAATATTTTATATTTTTTATCAAAAATATTTTCGCTCCACATAATAAATGCATCTTCGTTGTTGTCTTGGTAATAGTTTTTTCTTATCCCCAAAGACTTAAAGCCAAATTTTTCATACAATCCAATCGCGCGTGCGTTTGAAGTGCGCACTTCTAGGGTTATGAACTTTATTTTGTCTTTATAACATTCTTCTATCATTTGAAGCAAAAGTCTGTGCGCAATTTTTTGCCCTTGAAAATCAGGGTGCACAGAAAGGTTTGTGATGTGCGCTTCGTCTATTATCTTCCAAAAGCCAATATAGCCAATGGCTTTGGAGTCTATTTTTGCGCAATAATATGAAGAAATTTTGTTATTCAATTCTGAAACAAATGAATCTCGAGACCAATGATGTTCTCCATAGCACAAAGTTTCGATATTTAAAATATCGCTTATGTCTTTGAAATCCATTTTTTCAATAACAAAATTTTTCATTCTTTAAAATATTAGAAAGATTCTGAAACTTTAAACGCAGCGTGTTGCACGTTATGTTTTTCTAAATCGATAAAGCCGCGGTTTAATTGAGAGAATTTTGCGTCTCTTGAATTAAATTTCTTTTTCAAAAATTCATAAGAAATTTTAGGGTCGCATTGTTCGCCGCAAGTGAACAAGTCAACGGCAGCATAGCCATATTCAGGCCAAGTGTGAATTGCTAAATGACTTTCTGAAATTATAACAACGCCCGACACGCCATGTGGCATAAAAAGATGAAAACATTTGTTTACAACCGTCGCGCCACACTCAAGAGCAGCTTCAAGCATATATTTTTCTACTAATTGTGGATTATTTAAAACATTAGAATCACATTCAAAAAATTCTGCTAAAATGTGTCTTCCTAAGTATTGGTTTTCGGTGTTATTATTAGTTTCTTTGTTTAAAGTCATTATTTCCAATTCATATTCCCCCTTATTTATAAGTTAATACATTGCAAGGACAATTATACACCATATCTAAAAACATACAAGAATTTTTTTTAACATTTTCACAATTTTTCTTTACAAAAAGTAATGAAAGTGCATGGGGTCATGAGATATGATATTATATTTTTACTGCATAAACGTGCTATTAACATATTTTATCATTCAATTACGGTTTAAAAAGTGTCAAATTTAACTAATCACAATAGGTATAAAGAATATAATTATCAAGCCCCAAGGTTTGAATATAAAAAAGAAACATTTGTACAGAAAAAAAGAATTAAAGCTCCAAAAAGAAAGAAATTCGCTTTTGTTGCGTTTTTTGTTTCCTTTTTGCTTTTAGCTTTATATGGCTATTTTGTTTGTCCTTATGGCTATAAACATTTTATCGAGCCATTTTTTGTAAATAGAATTTTAAATAGAAATATAAAGCTTGATGTCTCTGGTTTTATCAACCCGACTTATGAATATCTCCATAATTCATATCTTCTGGGTGAGCCTTTGGTTGTTTCTGTAAATTCAAAAGCAAATGTTTTATCTCAAATTGTTTCAAATGGCGAATTGACTTCGACTAAGCAAAAATTATTAAATTTATTTGAAAAATATCCTTGGCTTCACGCTTCTGTTTTTGTTTGGGACTATTCAAGCGCAAAAACAATTGAAATCAACGCAGATGAAATATTCCCAAGCGCAAGCATTATAAAAGTGCCTATCGCAATAGAGTTAATCAAAAAAATCGAAGAAAGCGAAAAGACTTCAAGTCCTATTTCTTTAAAAGATAAAAGGCTCTATACAGACGAATTTAAAACTCTTGGTTCTGGGCATTTGCAATATACTCAATCAAATGTTTTATATTCCCTAGACCACCTTGCAAACATCATGATTTCAGAATCAGACAACTCCGCCACTAATATGCTCCTTTATGAAATAGGGGGTGTCGATGGCTTTAATAAAGCTATGAGAAACTATGGGCTAAACGTGACTTCCATGGGGCAATGGCTTCCGGATCTTGAAGGATATAATAAAATTACGGCAAGAGAAATTTCTACAATATTATATAATATTAATAATTCAAATTATATTAGCCCAAAATATAAAAATGTAATTAAAGAATACTTGGGCTCAACAAAAAATATACATCTTTTGAAAGAAAAATTGCCTTCTGATGCTATGATTTTGCATAAAACCGGAAATATTGGCACCATGTTGGGCGATTCCGGCATTGTCTATAGTGCGAATGGTAGAAAATATATTGTTACAATTTTAGTAAAAAGGCCAAAAAACGACCTAAGTGCAAGAACGATGGTCCAAGAAGCCTCTTTAATAATATATAACGATTTAAATTCTTTGAGATAATCCTCTTGACTAGAGGCTTTGTATATAAGATAATAATTTCGTCCATATAGTGATTGGATTATGTTAGAATAGGAGTAATTTATGAAAAAGACTACAAAAGCTTTATCTGCTACTTTGGTTTTATTTCTAGGTTGCGCTGCTGCAATGGCTAAAACACCTTGCGCTAATCAAGAAAATATCGAAGTATATGCTCACCCATCTTTAATGAACGCTGACGCGACTGAAATTAAAGATGCAAACAATGTTTACCGTATTGGCGGAAAGGTTTTAAAACAAAAAAACAGACTAGGTTTCACAAACAAAAATAATATGTATGTTAATGCATATTCAAGAGATTTGTTAAACTCTATGAGCGTAAGACGTGGCGATAGAGATTTTGATATTAAAATGCCTATTTCAAGATCAGAGTTGGCTTACATGTTGTCTCAAGGCTTAAACATGAAAGCAGCTACTACATCTAAAAACTATAAAGACTTAACTAGTGGCTATTGGGCAAATGCTGAAATCCAAAATGCAACAGCAGCTGACGTTATGATTGGCTACCCAGATAAAACATTCAAACCAGACCAACCAATCACAAAAGCTGAAGTTTTCGCTACAGTTGCAAAATTAATTGATGTTCCATACACAAATGACGGTTCAGCTCCTCAATTAAACGGCAAAAAAATCGAAAATATTCCAACTTGGGCTTATGGTTGCACAAAAGAAGTTGTTGCTTCTGGTTTAATCGACAATCTTCCAGATGCTAAAAACTTATTTGAATCTAACTATTTAACAAGACAACAAACAGCTGTATTAGTTAGCGAATTGAGAATGAAATATGCTGCTAATGGCAAATTAGTTGGCGATGGCTTCAACCAATTCTCTTCTCCTGTTGCTGTTAAAGTTAAAATGTTAGATAGAATCGACGCTAAACACTCTAACATCGGCGACAGATTTGCTGCAAAAACTACTGAACAAGTTACCGTAGCAGGACAAACTTTCCCAGCTGGTTCTAAAGTATATGGCGAAGTTGTTACTGTTCAAAGACCAGGCTTGGGAACTCACCCAGGTTCAGTAACTGTTAAATTTACAGAAATCAAAAACGGCGACTGCGTTGCTAAATTCCCTAAAGAATTAACTTCTGCAACTGCTGAAACTTTGAAAAATCCAAACATCGTAGCAAGAATCCTAGGCTTACCTTTAACAGCTTCAGCTAGAACAGTTGGTGTTGTTGGAAGAGGCGCTTCTCAAATCGTTGAAATCTCTGGAAACGGTTTAGAAGAATACGGCGATAGACTAGGCGACACATTTGTTGAAACATTCACAGGTCACTTAGGCAGAGGCTTAGCTAGCTTCGGTACTTCTTTCGTAACACTTGGTAAAGGTGTTTATGGAATTGTTAAAACTGTAGTTTCTGGAACATTCGGCGTAGTTTATGAAATCGGCGACGAAATCCTATACACTATCGTTCCTTCAGTTTCAAACTCTTCAGCTTTAAATCCAAACGAAGAATTGACAATTATATTTTAATTAATATAAAAGTTTCGAAAAGAGCCCTTGGTTTCAGGGGCTCTTTTTTAATGTGCTTTTAATATGTTAGATGTAAATTTTTGTAATAAATATACTATCTCTTATTTCTATGCTATATATATTATATAGGGGTATAGATGAGCGAAAATTCAATTCAAAATGGTGCAATAAATTTTGAAAACATTTCTAAAGTGAAAAATGTTTCCGTTGCTTTATATGCGGAATTAGGAAAAACCCAATTAAGCCTTAAAGACATAATAGAATATGACGAAGGCTCTGTGATTACTTTAGACAAACTTGCAGACGAACCGGTTGATATTTTTGTTGATGATATCTTGATTGCAAAAGCGAAAATTGTCGCCCTCGAAGATTCTTATGGGGTGAAAATTGTGGAAATTGCAAAAAACAAAAATCAGGAAGATTTGAAAAATGGCGAAAATGACTAGATATTCTAATAATATTGGGGAGTTTGGGCTTGAAGATGTGCATGCGCAAGAAAAGCTAAAATTCGCAAAAGTCCTCGTGATGGGGGCGGGCGCTTTGGGCTCTTGTGTCATTATGAATTTATGCGCTCTTGGCGTTGGGCAAATAAAAATCATTGATAATGGAATAGTGGAGCTTGAAGATTTAAATAGCGAAATTATCCATAAGCCAAAATATATTGGCCGCGCAAAAGTCATCTCCGCAAAAGATTGGATACAAGAATTTAATCCTGACATTCGAGTTGAGCTCGATAAAATAAAATTAAACGAATTAAATTATTTTAATGTAATTTCAAACTACGATATTATTGTAAATTGCTTTAATGACCAAGAAGCAAAATATATGTTAAACGAGATTGCTCTAAGGCACAATAAAATCTTAGTCCACGGGGAAACTAGAGGTTTTTATGGGCAATTGACCACTATAATCCCCCCTGAATCCGGTTGTTTAAATTGTGTTTGCCCAAAGCCTAAGAATATTAAAGAAGAACATTTTGCAAAAATTTCCACAGTAGATAGCATAATTTCAAGCTTGATGGCTCAAGAGGTTTTAAAAATCATAACCCAAACAGGCACACCTTTGGTAAATAAATTATTAATATATGACGGTATTAAAGGTGAATTTAATACCGTCGATTATGTAAAAATTATTACTTGTGACGTTTGCCAAGAAAAGAAATACGAACAATTTAGCTAAAATAGTCTAAAATTATTTTTTCAATATATTCGCAAGCTTTTCCGTCGCCATAAGGGTTAATTGCTTTAGACATTTTTTCATATACGTCAGAGTTATCTAAAACATTTTGGATTTCTTTTTCAATTCGCTCTTTGTTTGTTCCAACGAGCTTTACGCCCCCAAATTCAAGGGCTTCTGGGCGTTCTGTTTCGTCCCTTAAAACAAAAACAGGAACCCCTAAAGAAGGCGCTTCTTCTTGCACTCCGCCTGAATCCGTCAAGATTATGTGCGACTTTTTCATTAAATTGCAAAATGGAACATAATCCAACGGCTCAATCAATTTTACCCTTTCAACCCCTTCGAGGATTGGTTTTACTGTGTTTCTCACGTTTGGATTTAAATGCATCGGGTAAACCACTTGGATATCTTTGTTCTTTAAAACAAGCTCTTTCACTGCTTTACAGATGTTTTCCAAGGGTTCTCCAAAGTTTTCTCTTCTGTGAGAAGTCAAAAGAATTGTCTTTAAATTTTTATCAAGCTCGATAAATTCTAAATCATCTTTTTTGTTATTTATGACATATAAAAGCGCATCTATCACGGTGTTTCCCGTTTTATAAATGCCTTTTTTAATCCCCGAATTCAAGATGTTTTCTTTTGCTTTGTCTGTCGGGCAAAACATCAAATCAGAAACAGAATCCACTAAAACGCGGTTGATTTCTTCTGGGAAAGGATAGTCTTTGTCAAAAGTGCGAAGCCCCGCTTCGACGTGGCCTATTTTTGTTCTTGAATAAAAGGCGCTTAGGGCGCTAATCCCTGCTGTCGTCGTGTCGCCATGGACTAAAATTAAGTCCGGTTTTTCTTTTTCAAAGACCTCTTTTGTTTGAAGCAAAATGTCAGACGACAAATTCCAAAGGTTTTGGTTTGGCTTCATTAAATTAAGGTCGTAATCGGGTGTTATTTCAAAAAGATTTAACACACTATCTAACATTTGGCGGTGTTGCGCCGTCACGATTGTTAGAACGTCGAATTTTGGATTTTCTTTTAATTTTTTCACCAAAGGGCACATCTTGATTGCTTCTGGGCGAGTCCCAAAAACAAGAGCTACTTTGATTTTTTCTGATTTATTAGTTGTCATTTTTCTATCCTAATATTTTACAAGAGAAGTAATTTTGATATTTTGAGGCAATTTTTCTCTGCCTTTTAAATCTTCAAGCTCGATTACAAAAGCAATCCCCACAGTTTGCGCCACTTGGTCGATTAATTTAACCGCTGCTTGGGCAGTGCCCCCTGTTGCTAAAAGGTCGTCTACGATTAACACTCTGTCGCCTTTTTTAAGCGCGTCTTTGTGGATTTCGATTTTGTCTGTGCCATATTCTAGTTCATATTCTTGTGAAATTACTTCTGCCGGAAGCTTTTTAGGCTTTCTTACGGGAATAAAGCCACAGTTTAATTTGTATGCTAAAGGCATGCCAAAAATGAAGCCTCGAGATTCAATCCCTGCGATGTAGTCGATTTTTTCGTCTTTAAAAATTTCATAGATTTCATCAATCATAAGTTTTAAAGTATTTGCGTCTTTTAGAGCTGTTGTGATGTCTCTAAACAATATGCCTTCTTTTGGAAAATTAGGCACTTCTCTTATCATAGATTTGATTTTTTGAATATTTTCTTCCATTTTTATTCCTAACTTTTTCTTCAACTATATTATTATATCAAAAAATTATTGAAAAGCAGGTGTTGAAAGATATTTTTCGCCCCCATCTGGGAAAAATGCTAAGATATTTTTGTCTTTGTTTTCTTCTTTTTGGGCATATTTTGTGGCTCCCATAAGGGCAGCCCCAGAAGAAATCCCCACCAAAAGCCCTTCTGTTTTTGCTAATTTAGAGCACATTTCAAAAGCTTCTTCGTTTTTGATTGTGATAATTTCGTCATAAATTTTAGTATCCAATGTCTTTGGAACAAAGCCTGCGCCTATTCCTTGGATTTTGTGCGGACCGGAGATATTTTTGCT
Organism: uncultured Candidatus Melainabacteria bacterium; assembly: GCA_934675685.1. Classification (GTDB taxonomy): domain Bacteria; phylum Cyanobacteriota; class Vampirovibrionia; order Gastranaerophilales; family Gastranaerophilaceae; genus RUG14156. The sequence continues at coordinate 59,505 of CAKURL010000006.1, forward strand.
CAAAACCGGAGAATCAAATGGCTCGAGTGCTATGATTTTGATGTTTGGATTTTTTTCTTTTAAATATTTGCCGACCCCTGAAATCGTCCCCCCGGTGCCTACTCCTGCGATAAAGATATCAATTTTTCCTTCCATATCTTCAAAAATTTCTCTTGCTGTTGTTTCAAAGTGCGCTTTTGGGTTTGAAGGGTTTTCAAATTGAGAAGGAATGAAGCTGTTTTTGATTTCTTTTTTAAGCTCAAGCGCTTTTTCAATCGCCCCTTTCATGCCAAGCTTACCTTCCGTTAAAACAATTTCTGCCCCATAAGCTTTTAAAAGTTGCCTTCTTTCTTGGCTCATTGTTTCTGGCATAGTAAATATTGCTCTAAAGCCAAAATAGCTAGCAAGCCCAGCGAGCCCTATTCCCGTGTTTCCGCTTGTGGGTTCAATAATGGTCGAGCCTTCTTTTAATTCTCCTTTTTCCATCGCGTCTTTTATCATATAATATGCAATTCTATCTTTTGCGCTCCCTAGTGGGTTAAAGCCTTCGAGCTTTGCAAAAATGTTTCCTTTTAAGTTGTTTTCTTTTTTGAATTTTTGAAGCTCGATAATTGGAGTGTGTCCGATTAATTCAACAATATTTCTTTTTGTGTTCATAATTTTTCCTTTATTTTTTAAAAATCTTTTTATTTTTTTAAAATTATTATACAATGTTTTTATGGATTTTTTACTTTTTCATAAAATTTATTTTTTAGTTGGTTTTTTGGCGATTTTTATAATTGCGCTTGTTGCTTATAAAATTTTCATCGCAGGAAACAAAAAAGAAAAAATCTTAAGCGCGATGGGGAAATATCTTTCTTATGACGTTGCTCAAAATGTCGTAAAAAATATCGACAACATCGAGCTTGGGGGCAAAAGGGCAGATATCACAATTTTATTTGCTGATATTCGAAATTTCACAAAAATCGCAGAAGATATGGACGCAAAAAGCGTTACTATGATTTTAAACGAATATTTTTCTGCTCTTGTTCCAATAATTGAAAAATATAATGGCACTTTGAATAAATTTATGGGTGACGCCATTTTGGCGATTTTTGGCGAACCCAAAAAAAGCGAAAACCATGCGCTCGACGCGATTTATTGTGCAGACGGGCTTTTGAAGAAAGTTAAATCTCTTCAAGAAAAGTGGCTTGAAGAAGGAAAACCCAAAATCGAAATTGGGATAGGAATTTCATCTGGAGAAGCGTTTATTGGTAATGTTGGCTCAAAAGAAAGGCTAGAATACACGGTAATAGGCGACACTGTGAACACTGCGAGCAGAATTGAAAACTTTAACAAAGTCTATAAAACAAATTTTTTAATAAGCGAAGAAACTTATCAAAGAACAAAAAAATACGTTGATGTCATTACTTTAAGCAATGTCACAATCAGGGGAAAAGCAAGCAAAGTCAACCTTTATGAAGTCGCAAGAGTAATCAACAAGGGCTAAGTTTTGAATTTTGATGAAATATATGAAAAAATAAAAAAAGCCATCACGCTAGAGATAAAATACCAATACATCAATTTTGACGGAAGAAAAACAAACTTTTCTTCTTTTATGGTGGGGATTTTAAAAGAAACTTTAAGAAAAATAAATAAAATCGAAAAACAAAACGTCTATTCTTTGATTGAACTTTTTGAGCAATATAAAAATGACGACGTAAATATGAGAAAATATACGATAAATAAAACTCTTGAGTTCTTCGCAAGGGTGAAAGAAATCGTCAAAGCAAAAGAAAAAGAAACTTTAAAAATTAAAGAAAAAAAAGATTTTAAAGACGAAATTGATGAAATCGACGTCGCTTATGTTAAAGGCGTGGGGCCGAAGCTCGCTAAATTATTCAACAAAATGAATATTTTTAAAGTCAAAGATTTAATTGAATATTATCCTAAAAAATATGTCGATTATGTTTTGGCAAAAAAAATAAAAGATTTGCGCCTTGGGGAACAAGTGACTTTGTATGGAATGATTTCAGGCGTGAAACACTATACAAGCCCAAAAAAGCTCACGATTTTAACAGTCTATATCAAAGATTCAACTGGCACTTTGCCTATTAATTTCTTTCTTAAAACAAATAACAGAAAGCTCATCGAGCACTATAAATCTCAATATCCGATAAATTCAAATGCCATGGTCTTAGGAAAAGTGAAATTTGATGAATATAATTCAACAACAACCCTAGACAAAGCTCAAATCCAAGTCATAGGCTCTATGGATATTTCTCAAAACAAAGAAAATAGAATTGTTCCTATTTATTCTCTTTGCGAAAATTTAAACCCAAAAACTTTAACAAATGCAATCCATAATGCCCTAGAAAAATTTCAAGATAAAATCTATGACCCGCTTCCAGCCGATATAAAAAATGAGCTTCATCTGCTTGACAAAAAGACTGCAATAATAGATATTCATAACCCAAAAACAAATGAAGAAATTGAATGCGCAAGAAGGCGCCTTGCTTTTGACGAATTGTTTTCGATGCAATTAAATCTTGCGCTCATAAGAAAAGAAAACAATAAAAATAGTTCAATTAAGCTCGAAATCAAAGAAAACGGGCTTGTGGACAGGTTCATCAAAAATCTTCCTTTTGAGCTCACAAAAGGCCAAAAAAAGGCGATTGATGAAATCATAAGAGATTTAAATTCAAAAGACCCAATGCAGAGGCTTTTGCAAGGAGACGTTGGCTCAGGAAAAACCGTGGTCGCTTGCGTGGCGCTTTTGTGTGCAATCGAAAATGGCTTCCAAGGGGCGATTATGGCGCCTACTGAAATTCTTGCTATTCAGCATTTTAGAAATTTTTCTTCTTGGCTCACTCCCTTGGGTCTCAGCGTTGGGCTTTTTTGCGGAAAAGATGGGGCAAAAGTGCGCCGCGAAATGAGGCAAAATTTGAAAAATGGGCAAATCCATGTTGCTGTGGGTACGCATGCGCTAATTCAAGAAGGAGTGGAATTTCATAAACTTGGCGTGATTGTGATAGACGAGCAGCATAGGTTTGGGGTGAAACAAAGAAATGCGCTTTTAGAAAAAGGTTTAAAATCTTCTTTAGAAAACGTAGAAGAAAACCACAAGAGCCTTTATCCTCAAATGCTAAATATGACGGCAACTCCAATCCCAAGGACGCTTGCTTTGACTTTACATGGCGATTTAGATATCTCGACCATTGACGAGCTCCCAAAAGGAAGAAAGCCTATAATCACAACTTTAGGCGGTTTGCAAGAAAGAAAAAGAATCTATGAACTAATCAAAAAGGAAATTTTCTTTAAACACCAAGCCTATATCGTCTATCCTTTGATAGAAGAATCGGAAACTTTAAGTGCAAAAGCAGCTACAATCGAAGCAAAGAAGCTCCAAGAGGGCGAATTTTCTCAATATAAAATAGGTTTACTACACGGAAAAATGTCTCCAGAAGAAAAAGACGAAGTCATGAACGACTTTAAAAATCAAAAGTTTGATATTTTGGTCTCTACGACAGTCGTAGAAGTGGGGGTTGATAACCCAAACGCAACCGTGATTGTGATAGAAAATGCGGAGCGCTTTGGTTTATCCCAGCTCCACCAATTAAGAGGGCGCGTAGGAAGGTCTGATTTGCAGTCATATTGCGCATTAATCACGACAAGCACAAACCCCGATGTTAAAAAGAAGCTTGGAATAATGACTCAATCGAATAATGGATTTGTGATTTCTCAAAAAGACCTTGAACTAAGGGGCCCTGGGGAATTTTTAGGAACCAAGCAATCTGGGCTTCCTGATTTTAAAATAGCAGATATTGTAAACGACACAAAGCTTTTAGAAGAAGCAAGAACACAAGCTTTAAAATTTATGGAGGAAAAAAATATCGAGGATTACCCTCTGCTTTTGTCTGAAATTAAAAAACACAATTTCTTTAAAGCTTAGTTGCTGATTCCTAAAACGAGCTTGAAAATAAGACTCAATTCCTTGTCTGTCGCGTTGTTTATGATTTCGTGCAATTTTTCTAACATAAATTGCCTGTCTTTTAAATGTTCAATTCTAAAAAATTCTATATATTCTACTTCAAGAGCACTCGCCAATTTTTCTATTAAATCTGCCTTAGGAAAGCTTCTTCCTGTCTCGATGTGGCTGATGTGTTTTGGGTCTATGGCGCATTTTTCTGCGAGCTCATATTGAGTTATCCCTTTTTTCAGCCTTAATTCTTTTATCCTTGTTCCAAAATCTTTTTTAATATTCATTTTCCCTCCTTAATTGAGGATAAATGGATTTATGAGATATATAAACCGTATTAAAGATATATTTCATTGATAAATTATGTTTTTAATATTGATATTCTGTATTTAATATGGTAAATTTAAAGAAAAATATGTTGTAGATAAAGAATTGGAACTATGAAACAAAATTTTAAAAAGCATTTTGGCTTAAAACGATTTGCGTTTTCCCTTGTAGAATTAATGATATCTTTGATTGTAATTTCTTTGATTGCTGCCGCATTTGCCCCAGTAGTTACGAAGAAACTCGCGACTTCTTCTGTTGTTTCTGGTTCTATCGGAGATTCAGTCGA
>CAKURL010000007.1 GCA_934675685.1 uncultured Candidatus Melainabacteria bacterium
ATGGAGTGCCTTTTCTTGCACCTTTAAAGCCGCAACCACCAGCAGAAGCCCATGCAACGGCGTTACCTTGGGTATCTGTCGAAGTTACAATAGTGTTGTTGAATGTAGATTGAATATGGACAACACCTTGTAATATATTCTTTCTTTCTTTCTTTTTAGTTTTTGTTGGTTTAGCCATTTTATTTTCCTTTTAGTTAATTAATCTTTTAATTTAGACCTTTTGCTCTACCTTTATTCTACCTTTTAGGTACGGTTTTTGTGCTCCTTGCTCGCTTGAACGCGACCAACTTAGCACACCTTGTGCCTATATTTTGCTTGAGCAAGTACTAGGCACTAAGCTTTGCTTTGTTCAGGTTATTTTTTCTTACCTGCGATAGGTCCAGTTTTTTTACCTCTTCTTGTTCTAGCGTTTGTTTTTGTTCTTTGACCGCGGCAAGGTAATTTTCTTCTGTGACGAATACCGCGATATGAGTTGATTTCGCTTAAACGTTTAATGTGTAAAGATTCTTCTCTTTTTAAGTCACCTTCTATGGTGTAGTTAGAGATTTCGTTTCTTAGTTTTTTAATATCTTCTTCTGTCAAATCGTCAGTTCTCAAGTCTTGAGAAATGTCGCAAGCTGCCAAAATTTTAGCACTTCTTGTAGGTCCGATTCCGTAGATATAGGTTAAAGCTATAACCATTCTTTTATTGCGGGGTAAATCAACCCCAACTAATCTTGCCATTTATCTTCTCCTATTATTAACCTTGTCTTTGTTTATGTTTTGGGTGTTTGCATACAACAGTTACTCTGCCGCGTCTTTTAATGATTTGACAGTCTTTGCATATTTTTTTTACTGATGCTCTTACTTTCATTTTTTTATCCTTTTTACTTTAGTCTGTATGTAATTCTTCCTCTGCTTAAGTCATAAGGGGTCATTTCGACTTTCACCTTATCCCCAGGCAGGATTCTAATATAGTTTTTTCTGATTCGACCTGAAATATGAGCAAGAATTTCGTGTCCGTTTTCGAGCTCTACTCGAAACATTGCGCTTGGAAGCGCTTCTAAAATCTTACCTTCTAGTTCAATTACGTCTTTTGACATAGTTTTCCTTACAATTTATGTTCGTATATAAAATCATACATGTTAAATTTTTCCATGCAAGCAAAAAATCGGCTAAAAACACGCAAAAATGCAAATTTTAGCCAATTTTAAACAATTATTTTTTTAAAGATATAACACATTAATCAAACTAACCAATCCTCTTCTTTGCATTATATCTTTATTTCGGCCCATTTTTTAAAGAGTTTAAAAAGTTGTTTAAAAAACGTATGTTAAGAAAAATAATTTTACATAAATTTATATTTATACTTTTTGCTAAACTTTTTGATGATAAAAAATATATTTTTTTTGATATAATTTAATTTATTGATTTTTGGAGTTTTTAATGAATATCATAAAAAATATGTCAAATTTTGCAATGTTAACAAGGCTCTATGCCGTGCCTGTTTCTGTTGCAAGCTGCGCTGTAGTTTTGGCTTATGCGCATTATAGCGAAAACTTTTCTTTTTTAAATTTCTTTTTAATTTTGATTGCCATCTGCGTTTTGCAGATGGGAGCGAACCTTTTTGACGACTTTATCGATGTCAAAATGGAACTTAAAAAAGGATTAAAACTAGAAGAAATAAATTTTAATTCAAGAATAAAAAAAGCACAGTTAATAATTGATGGAACATATTCTTTTAAACAAATTAAATTTATTTTAGCAACATTATTTTTAATTCCAAGCTTAATAGGGTTATATTTCCTATTTATTTCAGGTTGGCAAATCTTGATTTTTATGGCTTTAGGGGGGATTTTAACTTTGATTTACCCAATAAGCGCAAGGTTTTACCTATCAGAAATCATAATCGGGCTCGTTTATGGGCCACTCATCGCCATGGGCGGATATTTTGCCCTTACAAAATCTTTTGATTTTAATTTATTTTTGCTTTCTTTTGCTCTTTTTTCTTCGACATTAGTGCTTCTTCAAACCCACAGCATAATGGATTGGGAATATGACAAAGAAAACAACAAAAAAACCTTAAGCATTTTATCTAAATCAAAAGAAAACGCGATTAAAGTTTTAAAAGGTCTAATTATTTTTTCTTATGGAGTTGTTATTCTTGGAGTTATAAATTTAAACTTCAATCCTCATACACTTTACGTATTTTTTACGTTACCAATTGCAACAAAGTTGCTAGAATCGATAAAAGATTATATAAATATAAAAGATGTGAAATTTGAACCTAAATGGTATTATGGAACATTTGAAAATTGGAAAGAGATAAAAGAAAAAAACATTGCATACTTTATGTACCGCTTCTATCTCGCCAGAAATTTCGTCTTGTATTTTGCGCTATTTTTAGCGATAGGAACAGTAAAATAAATTCTTTAAAAAGGAACTTATGAAAAAGATTATATTATTAATATTTTGTTTATACCTTGGAGGGATAATCATGTCGAAGGCTTTGGACAAAGTTGAAGAAAATATCTTTAAATTGACAAGCAAAGACATAAAAAATAATGAATTTTTGCCAAAGGCGCAAGTTTATAAAGGCTTCGGTTGTTTTGGGGAAAATAAATCACCGGAACTTTCTTGGTCAATCGCCCCAAACAACACAAAAAGTTTTGCTATAGTAATGCATGACCCAGACGCACCAAAGGAAAACGGTTGGTATCATTGGCTTGTTGTAAATATTCCATCAAACGTGCATAAAATAGAGCCAAATGGAAAAATAACAGGCTCAACAGAAACAATAACAGATTTTAAAACAGTAGGCTATAATGGAGCTTGCCCTCCAAAAGGCCACAAGGCGCACAGATATAATTTTACAATCTATGCGCTAGATGTTGAAAAATTAAACGTCAAAGAAACAACAAACCCCAAAAAAGTTCACGAAGAAATTTTAACCCATGCTATAGCAAAATCAACAATCACCGCTCTTTTTGAAAGAAAATAATAAATTCATTATAAAATTTCAAATTTTTGTTAGATTTTTTAAAGAAAAGGGAATAAAACTAGAGTCAAGATTAATTGTATTATCTACATTTAATCTTGGTTGTTGATATTTTTTATATTAACAAAACCCCAAACCCCTAGTTCATCTAGTTTAAACATAATTGTTTAACCACTTTAGTATGCATCACAAAATGAGACTTTTGGATTTCCAAAAGTCTCATTTTTCGCTACGATATTTCACATTTATTTTTTCAAAAGCTCAACCACATCTTTTGCGATGAGTTCTTTTTTGAGTCTATATCTTTTATATAGCTCTTCCACAGGCGCTCTATTGGTGAATTCCTTTTTGGCTCCATAATTCAAGACCATCATATTTGAATTTGAATAAAATCTTGAAACTTTTTCGCCAAAACCTCCGTCTAAAACGCCGTCTTCTAAAGTCACGACTACTTTGTGGCTCAATTTTAACTCTTCTAAAAGTTCAGTATCCAAAGAAGAAACAAAGCAAGGATTGATTAAAGTAGCGTCTATGCCATAGTTTTCTTTTAATTCTTCAACTGTTTTTGAAGCTAAATTAAAGAAATTTCCGACACCCAAAACAGCTACACTTGAGCCCTTTTTAGCTACTTTTGCTTTTTTCAAAGAATAATCTGTTTCGTCTTTGACTCCTGTTGAAACGAATTCTCCAAAAGGTACTCTAATTGCCACAGGACAAGCATTTTGAGAATATGAATATTCAAGCATTGCTAAATATTCTTCTTTGTTTGTTGGAGCCAAATATTGAATATTTGGAATATTTGAAACAAGAGGAATGTCAAAGACCATCAAGTGCGTAGCGTCCATGGCACTTATTCCGCCCCAATAAACAAGAATTGTAGCAGGAGAATTATTCAAAGCAAGGTCTTGAGACAATTGGTCATAGGTTCTTTGAATAAATGAGCTTGAAATTGCTAAAATTGGCTTTGCGCCATTTTTTGCAAGCCCAGAAGCAAAAGCTACAGCGTGTTCTTCTGAAATTGCAACATCAACATAGTTTTTGCCCATTTCATCTCTGAATTTTTGATTAAAACCGCAAATCCCTGGGGTCGCAGGAGTAATCGCCACAACAGGTTCATTATTAAATTTTTTTCTTAAAATATAATCAGTGGTCACCGTGTCATAAGTTTCTTGAAAATCCGCTTCTTTTTGTTCTATGTCTTGCTCTATAAAATGAGGCAATCTCCAGTGGTTCAATTCTTTCAATTCTTCCGCTTTTTTATAGCCCTTGCCTTTTAAGGTATGAATATGAACAACAATTGGGTGATCAATATTTTTTACCTTCGAAAAAGCTTCAATTAAGGTTTTGATGTCGTTTCCTTTTTCTACGTATAAATAATCAAAACCGATTGCTTTAAACATATTATTTTGAGCTTCGCCATTTGTCGAGCGCAAAAGTTCAAGGTTTTTATAAAGCCCACCTTGGTTTGGGGCGATTGACATTTCATTATCGTTTAAAATAACAATAAAGTTTGAATTCAAAACTGCTGAATTATTCAAGCCTTCTAAAGCTTCGCCCCCAGACAAAGAGCCGTCTCCTAAAAGTGCTATGACATTATAAAATTCGCCTTCTATATCTCTTGCTTTTGCAAGTCCGCAAGCCAAAGAAACAGAAGTCGAAGTGTGGCCTATCATAAATGGGTCGTGGGGAGATTCTTCAGGAGCGAAGTAGCCGGAGATTTCGTCAAATTTTTCGCTGTTGAAAAAGCCTTCTTTTCTTCCTGTGAGCATTTTATGCGGATAGCATTGGTGAGACACGTCAAAAACAAACTTGTCCTCAGGAGAATTAAAGACATAATGAAGAGCAATCGTTGCTTCCACTATCCCGAGGTCTGGCCCCAAGTGCCCCCCTATTTTATTTACACGATTTAAAATCCCTTCTCTTAGCTCGTGCGCCAGTTCTACCATTTGCGCCAAAGATAAGTCTTTTAAATCGTCTGGAGAATTTATTGAATCTAAAATTTTCATTTTTCACTCCCTTTTTTGCTAATTTATCCAATGTTTTTTAAAAATATTATACAATAAAATCTAAAAAACAAGAAAACACACTTCCCCGCAAGCCCAAAAGAGCTTTAGAAAGTGTGTTTTTTATATATTTATATGTTATTCGTTCAAGTAAAAATCAGATTTTTATTTGTGATATTTAATATTTGCAATTGTTTTATTAACAAAGCTTTTTCCAGCTTCTAATGCGCTTGTAACAAAAGCTTTTGAAGATTCAGCAGTTTTTGAAGTCAATGCTTCAAAACCTTTTTTAAGTTTGTCAAATTTTGTAGCTCCAAACTTATTCATAATTTCTCTTGTGGTTTCAGGAAGTGCCTTATAAGCTTTACCGGAAGCAACTGCTGCAGCAGCACCTGCCACAACGCCAACCCCAACTGCAACTTTTGCAACTTTAGTTGCTTTTGGGTGGTTATTTGCAAAATTTCTAACACCTTGAACTGGATTTAACATAATACACCTTTTCTTTCTTTTAACCTTTATACCCTAACAAAACACCTGAACATTTTTTATTGACAAATTGAAAAACAAAAGTTTACAATCTGTAATATTCTATAAGCTCATTATATTATATAAAGCAAAAAATTCAATCGTTTTAAAAGTTTTATAAAGAAATATTTTCAATGAAATTAATATCAGGCTCGCCTTCTTTTTTCAATAAAATCGCAATCGCATCGATTTGAATTTTCTTAAATTTTTTGTTTGTTTTTGAAATATATGCTCTTGTACCTTGGACGATTGAAGCCATTTTTCTATAGTTTATTGCTTCTTCGGGCATGCCAAATTTTGTTTGACTCCTAGTTTTTACTTCGACAAAATGGATAGCGTCATTTTTTATGGCAATAATATCAATCTCTGAAACCCTAGAATAATGCCAATTTGTCTCCAAAATCTTGTAGCCTTTTTTTATTAAGAAATTTTTTGCAATTTCTTCTCCATATTTACCTATCTCTTTATTTGTCATACAATTATTTTAAGATAAACATAAAAAATGGAGTGAATTCAATGGAATTATTAAAAAAGACAGCACTTGAGCAACATAAAGCCCTTGTGAACAAGGAAGTAAGCGCTGTTGAATTGACAAAAGCTTCAATTGAAAGAATTGAAAAATTAGATAAAACTCTTGGCGCTTTTAATTCTTTAACGACAGGAAGCGCACTTGAAACTGCAAAAAAAGTAGATGAAAAAATCGCAAAAGGCGAAAAAATCCCAGTTTTAGCTGGTATTCCGACTGCTCTTAAAGACAACATGAATTTCACAGGTTCAAAAACGACTTGTTCATCTAAAATTTTAGAAAACTTTGTTTCGCCTTATGACGCGACAATAGTTACTAAAATGAAAGAAAATTTAATCCCAATTTTAGGGAAAGCAAACCTCGACGAGTTCGCTATGGGCTCAAGCAACGAAAACTCTGCTTTTAAAATCGTGAGAAACCCATACAACCTAAACAAAGTTCCAGGGGGCTCTTCTGGGGGTTCTGCTGCGAGCGTTTCTTCTTGCGAAGTAACCTTGTCATTAGGTTCAGACACAGGTGGCTCTATCCGCCTTCCTGCTTCTTTTTGCGGGATTAATGGCTTCAAGCCTACTTATGGCCGCGTTTCTCGCTATGGCTTAATCGCTTTTGCCTCTTCATTAGACCAAATCGGGCCTTTTGCAAGAAGCATTGAAGATTTAACACATTTTTATGAAGCAATCGCAGGCTACGACGAAAAAGATTCAACTTCTTTAAATATGGAAGTAGGAGACATTTCATCTCACCTAAAAGAAGATATCAAAGGCCTTAAAGTGGGCGTTATTAAAGAATTAATGGCCGAAGGCGTTTGTGACGACGTTAAAAAATCTGTTGAAAACGCAATTAAGACTTACGAAAAACTGGGCGCTACAATAAAAGAAATCTCTCTTCCATTGTTGAAGCACTCTATCGGGGTTTATTATATCGTCGCTACCGCAGAAGCAAGCTCAAACTTGGCTCGCTTTGACGGGGTTAAATATGGCTATCGCGCTCCAAATTGCGAAAACTTGCTTGAAATGTATTGCAAAACAAGAGCTCAAGGCTTCGGTCCGGAAGTGAAAAGAAGAATAATGCTAGGAACCTATGCGCTTTCAAGCGGATATTACGACGCATATTACAAAAAAGCTCAACAATTGAGAAGATTAATCGCAAATGACTTTGAAAAAGCATTTAAAGAAGTGGATATTTTGGTTTCTCCAACTTGCCCAAATACTGCTTTCGACTTGAATTCAAAGACAGACAATCCATTAGAAATGTATTTAACAGATATCGCAACAATTTCTTCTAACCTGGTGGGGGCACCAGCCTTATCAATGCCAATAGGCTTCGACAGCGAAAAAATGCCAATCGGGCTTCAAATCATAGGAAGAAATTTAGACGAGCTTACAGTTCTAAAAAGCGCATATAACCTAGAACAAGAGCTTGGCGTATATCAACAAAGACCTGAAATTTAAAAGATTTCAAAAAAAATATTAAATATCTCGCAAAATTTTGTTTAAAAAAGGCAATTTTTTTGCGAGATATTTTTTTATATATACATAAGAGGGGAAAATTTTATGTACGAATTTGATAGCGAGTATATTTGGAATATTAAGAGTCTATTTTCAAAAATCAAAACTTTCTGTTTTACAAGCTCAATATTATGCGCAATTTTTGGCTTTTGCTATTTGCTTTATTGGAGCTTGATTATGACAGATAGCATTTTATATGATTTCACAAATCAATATTTTTCGCCTTTGGCGCACTTTTTGAGTCCGTCAGAGAGCACTTTTGAAATGTATAAATTGGCTGGGTTCAAGCTATTTGGGCTATCTGGGCTTGGAATCTTTATGTGCATTATATTTGACACAATAAAAGAAAACTTAATCAACAGCTATAGGCAAGCTCAACAAAGAAAATATATTGAACAACAAAACTTAATCAAAAGAAAAGAGCAAAGAAAAGCGCAAGCAAGCCTTAAAAAGAACTTTTCAATCTGCCTTTCTTTGGACTATGAAAGCGAAAACTCACCAATTTCGACTAATTTTAAAGCAAAATTAAATTCAGCAATATTTAAAATGCTAAAAAATGACCTTAGCCAAAGAGCGCTTTTGGTTGATGTAATCCATAATTCAGCCCTCGTGCTCCATTCAGGCGACTTTTATTCTTACGACAATATTTATAATATTCTTCTATCCGACTTGGCAAAAATCAAAAAATCAATAGCAAAAAAATATTCGTTGAGTTTAATCCCAAGTATCACAACAGACGCATATAACGGGGACTTAAACTTGGCGGAACTTACCAAAGAGCACTTTGAAATCAAAGGTTGCAACTTTAAAAATAGAGCGCTTACGACAAGTAACTTCTCAAGAAAATATGAAGACATAAAAAGAAGCAAATATTTAGGAATTCCAATCGGGGAATATGCTCTTTTGCAGGGCAAAAACCAAAAATCAGTCGAGCTCAACGTTGTCTACAAAAATTTGAGCCATACATTAAACAAAATCTCAAATTCAAAAAGGACATTTATAAAAGCATAACTTAAGACTTCGATTTTTGAATATATTCTTGGATTTTGAGGGCGAATTCTTTAGATTTGCCCTCATTTTCTATTTCAAATTTAATATGTTCTATTTGTCTTTTGCATTTTTGCTCTTGGGATTCAAAATTATTTTTGTTGTTTAAATTATCTTGCATCTTTTCTCCGTAATCGTTTTAAATTCAATTATTTTTTTGCAAAAAAGTTCATAATTTTATCTAAAAGCCCTTCATAGTTTTCTTCTTCTTGAGCACCTTTTTCTTTTTTAGGAGCTTCTTTTCCAAATTCTTGAGCTTTTTCAAAATTACCTTCTGAATAATAAAATTCTGCCAAAATGCCCTTTGCTTCTTCGTCTTGGTCTAGGTCATAGACTTTTTGCCAAAATTCCATAGCGACATATTTTTCTTTAATCTTTTGATAAAGTCTCGCTAATTCGACCAAAGCCGTCTTGTCGTTTGGGTTTTCGTGGTAGGCATTATTGAATTCTGCTATGGCTTCGTCCGTTTTTCCTTGAAGCTTTTTCATAAAGCCCCAGTTCAAATACGCATTGAAATCATCATTTAATTCTTCATATATCAAAGCCTTCATCTGAAAAGACAAAGCGTCCGGAGTGGCGATTTTTGTATAGTTTTGGACATTTGAAAGCGCAGATTTAAAATCTTTTGTATTATAAAAATATTGCGCATTTAAAATATAATAGTTTTTTCTTCCGACTTCGTCTAAAGAATCCACGATGAAACTATCTAAAATGCTTTTTGCTTCTTGGTTTTTCTCCCCTTGAAGAAGAATTTTTGCTTTCAAAAATTCACTTTTTGCAACTTTAAAAGCGTTTTCAAGGTCATTTGCTTTAAAATATAATTGCGCAAGCAAATTAGACAATTGTTCATCGCCTTCAAATTCTTTTAAGCCATCAAGCGCCGCCACAATTGCACTATCGAGCGCTTGTTCTTTTGTATAGATTTCGACAAGCTCAAAATAAGCGTCGTATTCTTTTGGAGACAATTGCAACAACCTTGTAAATTCGTCGATTGCTTTTAAATTTTTATTTGCAATTTTATACAAACGCGCAAGTTTTCTTCTTGCGTTTATGTTTTCTTGGTCTAGTTCGAGCGCTTTTTTTGTGTCATTTATCGCATATTCAATTTTGTTTTGAGAAATATTCACATTTGCGCGAGCAAGATAATAGTTGAATTTATCATCGAGCTCAAGGTAAATATCCATAACGCAAGACAAAGCGACTTCGTCTATTGGGTTCATTTTTATGATTTCTTCATAGATTTTGAGCGCTTCTTCTAAATTTTTTTCTTCGTATAATTTCATCGCACGAGCGTGCATATTTTCTAAATTTGCCATAATATCTCCTAAGGAAAATTTTAACATAAAATCAATTAATTAAAAGTTTATAAATTGGGACAGTTGGGGTATTTATTTGTTTTAAGTTTAAAGTTTTTGAAAATTTTATTTTAGAATTCATGCAAATTTCGCTTAAATAAAAGACTATATGCTCCTCTTTTTTTGTGTTTTTCAAATAAAATTTTAATAAATCAACATTTTCTAAAACTCCAAAATTAGAAACAATTATCCTATTTTTATCCACATTTTTGAATTCTTTGTAATAGTTTAAATAGCTCATTTTGTCTGGGATTACAAAATAAGAAGCATATTTTTTATCAATATTTTTATAATCTGAAATTGAATAATTTGCCATAAAATCAATGTTGCTAAAAAGGTTATAGTTTTCGTATTTTGGCATATTTAAAGAAGCCAAAAACAAAAAACAAAGCAAAAAAGGCGAAAATTTTGCTTTAAAATCAATTGAAAGAAAAATCGAAGTGTTTACAACAAGCAAGGGCAAAAATATACAAAAATATCTTTCAAACAAAATTGGTTTGAAAAAAGAAATCAAAAGCGCAAAAAGAAAAACAAAAGCAATTGAATAAATGCTATATAAAAAGACTTTGCCTTCCAATTTGTTTTTTAAGAATTTTTGATAAACAAAAATAGAAAAAAGAACAACTAAAAAGAAAAATATGATGTTTCCAAAATAAAAAGTTACGTGCGCCAAAAGCAAGTCTAAGCTTGGCTTTTCAAGCCAAGTGTTGAAATTTAAATCGAGAGATTTTTTTAAAAAAGTGAAAATAAAATATGGAAGAAAAGAAAGCCCAGAAAAGAAATTCAAAAAGAAAAATTTAAGCTTATTTTCTTTTTTAAATATAGTCATTCCAAGGAAAAAATTCGCCAAAACGAAAAGAATAGCGTAATAATGCGTGTTTATCAAAAGCGCGCACAAAAGAAAATAAAGCGCCATATTCTTCTTTGAAAAATCATTTTTTAGCTTAAAGAAAAAATACCCGCCCCACAAAACAAGACACATCGCCAAGATATAGCTTCTTATTTCATTTGATTCTAAAATCATAAAGACATTTATGGAACACAAAAAAGAAGCCAAAAGCGCCGTTTTTTCGTTTAAAACTTTTTTTAAAACAAAATATGTCGTATAAATTTGAAAAACGCCAATCAAAAAAGGTAAAAGCCTGATTTCAAAAACAGATTTATTGAAAAAATAAAGCCAAAAATTAGACAGCAAGAAAAACAAGGGCGGATTTCCTGCGTCTTTTAAAACTCCGGAAAACAAATTTTGGCCAAGGTTTGAAATCTCAGCTAAAGTATACAATTCATCATTCCACAAAGGAACAAAATCTATATGAGAAAGCCTTAAAATTGCCCCTAAAAGCAAAATCAAAAGAAAAATTTTAGCATTTTTTATTTTAAAATTAAAGAAATTTTTGTTTTTGATTAATAAAAAACACAAGAAAATATAGAAAAATATATAAAAATACCAGCAATAAAACAAGCTCAAAACCCAAACGCCAAGGCGCTCTTTGAAGGTTTTATTGAAGTTTATATTTTCGAGCGTAAGTACTTTATAATTATTTATATTAAAATCTTTTAAGTTTCCTTGTTTTATAAAATCATCAAAATATTTTTTTTCAAAATATTTTGTTTTAAACCCAGTAAAGACAACAGCTGAACTGATTTTAGAAAAATCTTTTGCCGCGATTTCTATTGTTTTTAGATTTTTTGTATTATAAATTGAAAAATTTTCTTCATTTATTTTATTTGAATATACTCCATTTTTATAGTCCATTTTTGCGCAATTTTCGCCATAACAAGCAAAAACGTCGCCTATGTTTTTTGTGGCTTCTAGGTTTATGGTTATTTTATTTTGGTCGCTTTGAAAATAATAAAGATTAAAATAGTCTCTAAAACAAAAGCCCAGAGCCAAAAAAAGCGCTATTAAAATAAAAGAAAAATATTTTTTCATAATTAAAACATATTTGCCAAATCTTCACAATTTGAAAAAGCGCGAGACAAAATCAAATTTTTGACGACTTGTCTATCATAATCTAATTCAATATGTTCTGCTACAAACTTAGAAAATTTATCAATTGTGAGCCTTAAATAGCAAGCTTTCTTTGATTTTGTCATAGCGCGGCCAACAGAGCCCACATTTATCACGGTTTTACCAGAATTCAAGCTATAGCCACAAGGAATATGCGTGTGGCCGCATAAAATCAAATCGCATGAAGAATTTTCAACCATTTTTTCTACCTCCGAAATAGGTAAATCAGGGAAAATATTTTCATCTTGTTTTCTAGGCGACCCATGGACAAGCTCAATTTTGACCCCATTTAAAGTCACTTCTTTTTTTTCTGGAAGATTTTTTACAAAATCAATATACTCTTTTTTTGTAATTTTAATATCTTCTTCTAAGCTATAGCCCATGCAAGGAAATGCTTCTTTTGTTTTTTTAATAAGCTCAGGCGTAGCGTTTGCGACCATTTTATCGGTGTTTCCTTGAATGATTATAAAATCATCTTTCATTTTTTCTTTTAGTTCAATCATTTTTGAAACGGCATAATTTGGGTCGTAGCCCGCCAAAATGATATCTCCGAGACAAAAGATTTTGTCCGGAGAAAATTCTTTGATATCGTTCAAGACTTCATCTAACGCTAATTTGTTTGCGTGAATATCAGATATAACTGCGATTTTCATTTTATTTTCCTTATTTTAATCATAAATCATTTTTATGTTACCCACGGAATTTGTCCTAAAATATCTTGCTTTTGGGTTCAAAAGAAGAGCGCTTTGGACATCGACCCCGATTGCGTTTGAATAAATTATAGCTTTTTTGTTTCCTTTTACATAATCTTTTTTTTGAATATTTTGGATAATTTCGCCTTTATTTGTGTCGATAAAATGCCAAATTGCCTTGTTATTATTATATAATTCAGGATATTGCTTGAAATAATCTTTGTTATCAGAAACAAGATAATGTATTTCAAAGCCCTTGTTTTCATATTGCTTTTGATCGTTTAAGACGAAACTTGAAAAGTCGTCAAGGCGACACAACTCTCGAACAGGGATTGGAGAAGTCATCTTGAACAAAAAGAATGTCAAAAATACACAAAAAAGAATTTTTGCCACTTCTAATATTTTAAATTTAATTTTCAAATTACATATAAAATAAATTGAAGAAATTTCAATCAAAAACAAAAAGCCATACAAAGAAAGAAGGGTTCTTTTGTGCATAATTGGTTTTACAAAAATCGAAATTAAAGCAATCATCAAAATTGCTAAAAAGAAAATTAAATTTATTTGAAGATAGAATTTTCTGTTTTCTTTTTTGAAAATATAATTTAAAGCTAAAGTCAAAATTAAAATTCCAAATAAAGCAAAGAAAATATATTTATTTATAAAATAATTGTTTAAAATATAAGTTAAATTTTTAAAATTCAAAGGCTCAATCCAGCCGTTAAAAGTGCCGTTTAGTGCTATTTTTGAAGAAATCAAAAAATAAGGAAGAAAAGTCAAAGCGCATAAAACTTGCGAGAAAATAAATTCTTTGATTTTTGGCGACTTTTTGAAAAGAAGATAAAAAAGACCGTACAAGAAATTTGAAAACATCAAAATCAAAAGCAAATAGTTATTATTCAAAGAAAAAATGACGATTAAAGAATAAAACAAAAGTGCTTTTTTTGCAGTTTTTGAATTTGAATTTTCCAAATAATTATTTAAAAAATAAATAGATAAAACGCTCAAAAACATAGATAGGCTATAGCCTCTTGCTTCTTGGCTATGGTAGATATTTATTGTATTTATCGAAGCTAAAAAAGAAGCCAAAAGCGCAAATTTAGGACTAATTTTTTTAAAAATTAAATATATTGAAAAAATAAACCCTAAGCCAAACAAAAAGGGTAAAAACCTAAGCGCAAAATCGCTTGAAGAAAAGAAAGAAACGACTTTTTCTAAAAGGAAAAACAAAGGCGGATTTCCTGCATCTTGAAAACAGGTTTTTAAAGTCCTTATGGCAATCGTTTTAGTATAGACTTCATCTGTCCAAAGAGGAAAATATAGGATATGATTTAACCTTAAAACGCCCCCTAAAAGAAAAATTGCGCCAAAAAGTATTAAATTTATTTTAGAATTTAATTTAAAATTAAATTTAAACTCTTCTTTATTAAAATAATAAATACAAAATGCGATAAACAGCCAAAAATAAGGAACAATAAAGACATTTGCGCTATAAAACAAGCTCAAAAACAAAACACAAATATGGTTGAAAACCCCGCTATAATTGTCTTTTGAAACTGGAAGCTCAAAAGCTATGTATTTATTTTTCTTTATTACGCCATCTTCATCTGTTTCTATTTCAAATTTTTTCTCTTTGAAATTTTTTATTTCATCTTTATTAAAATAATATTTGTCGTTTCCAATGTAGAGAGAAATATTGTTAATATGTTTTATATAATTTTTATTTTCTCCTTCAAAAGAAATGTGAATTTTTTCCGTTTTTTCTTTAAAAAATTCTCTTTCAGAATTATCAAACCTATAAGAATAAACATTAAAAAAAGAATCGATATCGGGCGAAGTGCAGTAGTTATTAAAGCAAAAAAGCATTTTTGAATTTATTTTTCTGCCAAATTCCAAATTTAAAACAATTGGTTTTAAAACAGAATTTAAATTTTTTACTTCAAAATTATATTTATAAGTTTTTAAAATATTAAAAATTGAAAACAAAGAAAAAAGAACCAAAAGCCAAAAAGCGATTTTTTTAATTGGATATTTAGATTTTTCAAATTTCAATTTAAACATTTTTCCCTCTATCTTCAATAAACACCTTAATTTTACCATAATTTTAATTTTAAGGTTTTTCCTTAACTTTACTTATTGCTTTTAAAATATTTGAATAATTTGTCTCGTATAGCTTGATTTCGAGGTTATTTTTATCTTCAAAAGCCCAAATGGCAACATTTCTAGCATATAATATTGAATTGTTTTTTAAATATTTTTCGAGGCTGAATTCTTCTTCTTTTTTATTTTGATTTATTATAATCCAATTTATGTTTTTATCTTTGAGCTCTAAAAAAGCCTCACCATAGCGCTTTTCGCCTTCTATTGCTGCAAAATATTCTGCCCCTTTTTGGGTTTTATCGTTTTTTATAAAATGAATTAGATAATCATAGGTAAACCTTCCTCTTTCGTCTATTGCAAAAGTAATCGAAAAGAAAAAGAAAAGAACAAAAAAGCTATAAAGATATTTTATGATTTTATCCTTAAATTTGTTATTTCTAAATTCCAAAATTCCAGACACCAAAAGGATTTGCACCATAAACAACAAAGAATATATGGACATAAAAATTCTTCTATCAAAAATTGGCTTTATAAAAATAGAAACTAAAACGACAGCAAAAAATATAAATAAAATTGAAAAAATTAAATAGTTAAGCAAAAATTTCTTCTTTTTGTTTTCGATAAAAGTATTTTTAAATATTTTTGGCAGAAAATAAGGTAGAAATAAAATAGCCAAAAACACAAAAAATCCATAAAAATTATAAAAATAAGTATTTATTAAAATATGAAAATTTTGAAAAGAAAAAGGAGCAATCCAAGTGTTAAAATCTTCTCCTAGGGCTACTTTATAGATATTTAAAAAATAAGGAAGGAAGCTTAGAAAAATCAAAACCTGAGCAAAAAAGATTTTTTTAAATTCAAAAAACTTTTTATTTTTAAACAAAATAAAACCTAAAAAAAGAAGGTTTGAAAAAGAAAAAATCAAAAGATAATAATGAGAATTTGCCAAAAGAAAAGAAAAAAGAAGATAAAAAATCAAATTCTTTTTTGAAAAATTTTCTAAATAAGAAAACAAAAAATAAACCGCGCCAAAAATGAAAAAAGCGCACATTGTGGAGGACTTTGCTTCTTGAGATAAATAAATGAAAAATACATTTATAGAACACAAAAAAGAAGCAAAAAGCCCGAGCTTTTCATTTTTTACTTTTTTAAAAAGAAAAAATGACGCAAAAATAGAAAATATTCCAAAAGTCAAAGGTAAAATTCTCAAGCCCAAATCACTTTTTGAAAAAATAGATGTCGAAATTTTTTCTAAAACAAAAAACAAAGGCGGATTTCCAGAATCCGAAAACAAACTATAAAAGCCCTTTAGGGCGATTTCTTTGCAATACAATTCATCTATCCACAAAGGGAAAGTTTTTATCTGGGCAACTCTTAAAATCAAACCTAAAAAAGCGACCAAAAAAAGGCTTAAGGGCCAATTTTTGAACTTCATATTTTTATTTTGGTTTTGAAAAAAATAGATAAAAAAAACCAAGACAAGGCAAAAATAAGGCAAGATAAAATATTTCCAATTGTAAAATAAGCTCAAAAAACAAATGGAAAAACTGTTCAAATGCCCGCCATAATTAGAGCCGAGAGGAATTCTATATGCAAAATATGTCTTATTTTCAAATTTCAAATCCTTTGCTTCAAAATTTTGAATTTCTTCGTTTGAAAAATAATAATTTTTTGAGCCTATGTATGAAAAAATATTATCTATTTTTTTGAAATCTTCTTTGTTTGAAAAAACTAAAACCGTGTTTTTCACTTCTTTTTTAAAAAAATTTTCATCTGTTTTGTTAAATTTTACAAAATAAACCTCGCCTAAATTCCTTGAAAAACTTTTGCAATTGTTATCAAAACAAGCATAAAAAGGAGCTTTTGGAGTTTTTTTAAAATCCAAATTTAAAACTATAGGTTTTGCGATAGAGCCCAGCGCATGGATTTCAAATTCAAAAAAATGAGCTTTAAAAGTTCTAAAAATCAAAGCAAAAGCAACAACTAAAAGAAACCAAAAAGCTGTTTTTAAAAATTTCTTTAAATTATCTTTTCTCAAAAGCCCAAAACTCCTCAAAATTATGTTTATGTTATGATTTTACCATAATCAAAAGGTAGAAATTAATTATGGAAAAAATCAAAATAAAAATTAAAGATGTGGAAATCGGGGCAGGGGCGCCTGTTTCAATCCAATCTATGACAAACACTAAAACTGACGACACAAAAGCAACCTTAAACCAAATCGAAAACTTGGCAAAAGAAGGCTGCGAAATCATAAGAGTTGCGGTTTTAAATAAAACTTGCGCAAATGCTTTAGGAGAAATTGTGAAATATTCTCCAATCCCAGTCGTGGCGGACATTCACTTCGACTATAGATTGGCTCTTATAGCCATGGAAAAGGGGATACACGCCCTTCGCTTGAACCCAGGAAACATTGGCTCAATTGAGCACACAAAAAAAGTCGTAGAAATGGCAAAACAAACCCAAACGCCAATCAGAATAGGCGTGAACGCAGGTTCTCTAGAAAAAGATTTATATGAAAATAATTCTATGCCTTTAGAGGACAAGATGATAATTTCTGCCCAAAGACACATTAAAATCTTAGAAGACCTTGATTTCAGGCTAATTAAAGTGTCTTTAAAATCTTCAAACACGATGACCACTATAAAAGCATATAAAAAAATGTTTGAACTTTCACCATATCCTTTACATGTAGGCCTAACAGAATCCGGCACGTTGAGAAGCGGAATAGTGAAATCTTCAATCGCAATCGGCTCTTTGCTTTCTTTGGGGATTGGAGACACGATAAGAGTTTCTCTCACAGAAGACCCAATCGAAGAAGTGAAACTCGCAAAAGAAATATTAGAAACGCTTGGGCTTAGGAAAAACGAAAAAGTTAAATTCGTCTCTTGCCCTACTTGCGGAAGGACGCAGATAGATTTAATCGGGCTTGCTAAAAAAGTCGAAGAAAAATTTAAAGACTTAAAAGCCCCAATCACAATCGCCACGATGGGTTGCCCCGTGAACGGCCCAAAAGAAGCCAAAGGCGCAGATTATGGCATCGCAGGAGCCATAAAAGAAGGCTATATCTTTAAAAAAGGCGAAATGATAAAAAAAGTTCCGCAAGAAGCGCTTTTAGACGAGTTTCAAAAAATTATTTATGAAGATTTAAAAATACAATCTTAATATTTTGCAAAAAATAAAAACAGGGTATATAATATATATCAAGATAGAAAAATGGGGTTTATATGAAAAAAGGTATAATTGCTTTAAGTTTATTTTCTCTTGTTTTAGGAACAATGAGTGCACATGCTTACTATTATTCTAAAGAAACAAGCAGCGTAGATGTCTTGGAATCTCAAGGCTATAGCAAAAACACTTTAATCACAGTGGACAAAGCAAACAAATTTAATGGCGGCTTATATAGCGACTATAAAAGTGTTTACAAGAAAAAAACGCCAAAAAACAAATATTCAAATGCATACACAGTTTTGAAAAACTATGTTGACCCAAATCAAGATGACGGCAAATTCTTTGAACACGAAATCAACTTCACAAACTCTTGGAACCAAGATGCACCAAGCTATGCTTACCCTGTTGAGCGCGTAAATAAAGTTGAAAATCTATAATTTATTTAAAAAATAAAACAAAAAGAACTAATAACGCAACAAGAGAGATGATTAAATTTATTTTCGTCTCTCTTTTAGTTTCTTTGTCGCAATCTAATTCAGATGTTTTTGTGTTATACATTTTAAAAGCTATTTTTAAAACATAAAACAAAACTAAAGCATTCGCTAAAATAAAGATATACATTGAAAAAGCAGCATATTTATCAAAAAGATAAATATTTTTTAAATTTTCAAAAACTGCTTTAGATAAAGCGCTCGGAAAAACAGAAGTCAAAACCAAAAAAGAAAGAATTATCAAATTTGAAAGCTTAAAATCTTTATAGCAAAGGCCTGAAATCAAATTAAAATTTATTTTCTTGTTTTCAAAATTTTCAAAAGCAGACAAAATTGAAAGCAAAGAATAAATAGAAAACAAAGAAAACAATACCCCTAAAAGCATTGTTTGGTTGTTTGGGTTTTCTAAAAAAAGCATTTGATTTATCAAACAAAAAGAAAAATAAAACAAAGAAAGATGCACTAAGCTCTTTAAAAGATTTTTTTGTTTTATTGCGCTAATCGAAAAACAAACCATAGAAAAAGACAAAAGGCCAACCAAAAGGAGAAGAAAATAGCTCGTTTGAAGATTTGCGATTTCATAAAGTTTTTGAAACAAAATGCAGCCCAAAAAAGGTAAAAACAAAAAATTTAGCACACAAAAAGAAAAATTGTTTTTTATTTTTAAACCATTTGTATAATTAAACAAAGGCAATACGCCAATTACCATAAAAAAGCTAATGATTAAAATAGTGTTTATGATTTGGGCTTGTAAGTCGCTTTGCACAAAAGCTTTAATCAAAAATAAAGCAAGAAAAATTGCGCTCGAAATGCCAAAAGTCTTTAAATATCTTTTTTGAAAACCGGCCTTAAAGTCCAAATTTAAACTCGAAAAAGAAGAATATTTATAAGCTAAAAATAAAGTTATTCCAAACAAAAAGAAAGAAGAAATAAAATTATTTACTTCAAGCAGCAAAGAAGAAAAAAGAGCCATAGAAAGCAAGAAAATATTAAGAAAAATGTTTATGGAGCGGAGCTTTCTATTGTTTTTATATTGAAAAAGAAAAAAGCCCAAGAAAAAAAGATAAAATAAAGTTTTTAAGAAAAAAGTATTATCGCTCAAATTCAAAAAATCGCCAAAAAGCGTGAAATCAAAGCCTTTAAAGAAAACAAAATTTGAAATTTGAACAGCTGCCAAAGTCAAAATGTTAATCAAAAGCACAAATAAAACAGAAATTTTGCTTATTTTTACGATTTTCGATTTTCTATTTGAAAAAATAAGAAAAAGAAAATTTAAAATGATGCCCAAAGCGCAAAATATCTCGCAAGAAAAATAAGAAAGAATTTCTTTAAAATTTATGCAAGCTGTATTTTCTAAAACTGTTTCAAACATAATTTTTCCTTTAACAATTCTTTAAATCAATCCTAAACCATTTATCAAATATGCGCCAAAAAGGCTGAATAATATATTTAAAAATACTAATATATATAAGCAAACTCTTTGGTGGAGCGAAAATTCGACTTTTATTTTCGAAATCTTAGTGGGCTCAATGAATATTTTTCCAATCAAGCTAAATATACTAATTGAAATCAAAAATATCGAAAAGAACATAATCCAAACGCAAGAATTCAAAACATCGCTTTCAAAGTGCGAAGTAAAAACTATTGAATTCAAAAGGACAAAAGAATAAAACAAAGAAAAACAAGGAGCAAAGGAGATATTCAAAATAGAATATAAAGTCAAAATCTGGATTTTTTTGTTATCCGAAAGCCCTTTTGAAAGAGAAGAAAAATCAAGAGAGGAGAGCTTTTTTTCTTGGAACAACAAAACCAAAAACAAAAGAAAATATGAAAAAATAAGCCCAAGGAAAGAATAAGAAAAAATCTCAATTGAAACTTCTTCAAAAGAAAATAGAACAAAAATCAAAAAAGGCAAATTTGAGCACAACAAAAACAAGGAAGTTTTAAAAACGTTGTCTTTTCTAAAGCTCAAAAGAGCACTATAGAGCATATTTAAAGCTAAAAATAAAACTATATAATTTTGAAACTTATAAAACAAAAAATCGAAGTTTTGAAAAATTAAAAGAAAGTAATATCCGCCCAAAAGCAAAATAGGTAAAAGATTTAAAGAGATTAAAAAATTATTTTTCTTTTCCACCAAAGAAGAAAAATTGAACCCGAAAGCTAAATTCAAAAGCCTGAAGGCTACAATTAAAAAGCCAAGAAAAGCAAAAACGCAGGAGCTATCTTGAACATAGCCCAAATAAGACCTCATGTTTGAATATAAAAGCCCCAAGTCGTTTGCGATAAAATATCTTGAAAAGTCGAACAATATTAGCCCTAAAGCCAAAAATAAAATCAAAAAATCAAGCCCGAAACGCGCTTTTAGTTCTTTTTGAAAAGAATCTTTTGAATAGATTGAAGAAAAAAGATAATTCAAAAGAAAAATCAAAAACAAAACCCCAAACGACAAAAATACGCTATCGCAAAAGAAAAAGAGGTTTATCAAGCCTAAATATAAAACCAAGTTTGAATAGAAAATTTTATGAAATTTGTTTATAAAAGTCTTAGAGCAAAAAGCAAAAAGCAAAAACAACAAAGAGTTAAAAAACAAAAACAAAGTCGTTTTTTCGCTTATTAAAAAATTCGCCCCTAAAAAAGAAAAATCCAAATTCAAATTCGAGAAAAATAACCCCGAGCAAAAAACAAAATTTAAAAAACAAAAAGCACCAGAAAGCCTTCTTAAAAGAATTTTGTTCTTAAAATTTATCAGAATATGAGAGAAAAAAGAAACCACAAAAGGCAAAATCAAACAAAAACCTATTGATATTTTTAAGAATTTTTCCATTTGTGCTACCCTCTCGAACTTTCAAACAAAGAAACCAAAAGAACAAAAAGGACAAGCAAAACAAAGAAAATAAGCATTTGTTTCGTTGTCGATTTTTTGTTTATTTTTTTAAATTTATATGCCAAAAAGCCGCTCAAAAATTCAAAAACGCGAAACGGCAAAGCATAGATTTTTTCTATCAAATTTTTCTTTAAAAAATCCAACAAAAAACAAACCCCATAAGGCACTTTTTCAAAAAGGAAAATAGACCCTTTTTCCACCCAAAAACCGGTTTGTTTGTTTATGAGCCTAGAAGAAAAATTATTTTTGTCTTTCAAAATAAAAATGCCCAAAAAGAGGAGCAAAAACCCCAAAGCAATAAAATAAGAAAGAATTAAATAATTTGAATATTCGTTTTTAAACAAAAATAAATAAAGAAAACCTGAATTCAAAATTGCAAAAAATCCGCCAAAAATGATTTTGATATTTTTTTCAAAAAGCAAAGAAACCAAAACTAAAAAAGCGCTTATCAGGCAATATATCAAAAAAGTTTTTTTAAAACCAAAAGACAAAATCGCAAAAGAGGAGGCTTTTTGAATTAAAAAACAACCGAAAAGAGAGTTTATAAAATATATTGGATAGCAAATTGCATTTTGAGAATTAGACAAAAAACTATAATAACAATTGAAAGGAAAAATTATAAACCTCGAAATTATCGCTAAAAGAAGCAACAAAAACATCATTTTGAATTCTAAAGCAGAAGAAATTCCAAAAATATAGCTTATTAAAACGTCAAAATCCGAGAAATTTAAGCTCGTACTCGAAATATAATCTTGAGATAAAATTTCATATTTCAAAAGAAGCAAAATCAAAGCCAAAAGGGAAAAATCGCCCAAAAGAGAAATCTTATAAAAGCGCACTATATTTGACTTTGTAAAATTTTTAGAAATATCAAAAAGACAAAACAAAAAAGCCAAAAGCCCCTCTATCGCCCAAAAAAGAAAGAGCGTGAAGAGGTTTTCGCTCGCCAAATATAAAAAAGCTCCACTCGCCAAAAGAAGAAAATAAGAGCTGAAGCGCTGTTTTGTGAAAACAAATTGTTTTTTTAAATTAAAATAATATTTGAAAAAGACCGAAAAAACAAAAAAGAAAAACGAAGCCAAAATCAAAAAATGAATATTTTCATTTGTAATGTTGAAGCCAATTTCAAGGGCAAAGTTTTCAAAATTCAAAAACGGAAAATTTAAAATTTCGCAAAAGTTTTTTGTCTCAAAATCAAAAAGAAAAACCAAAAAAGAACCCAAGCTCGAAAAAACGAGCGCCCTATCCATATTTTTTTTCTTAATTGAAATTAGATTAATTCTTGCAAAAAGCAAAATTAAAAAAACCAAAAAAGGCAAAAAAACTGCCAAAGAATTCAAAAATACTAATGTATCCATAAAATAATATTATTCTAAAATCGAGATATTGCAATACATATCAAGCCAAATGTTTCAAAAACTTTAAAAAAGTTTATTTTAAAAAACTTTTGGACTAAAATTATTCTATAAACAAACTTTATGGAGAATTTTAACTATGAAAATGTCACAACTTTTTGTTCAGACTTTAAGAGAATTTCCAAATGACGCGGAAGCGATTTCTCATAAACTTTTAGTTAGAGCAGGATATATCAAAAAGCTCGCAAACGGGATTTATACATATATGCCCCTAGCGCAAAGAGTTTTGACAAAAATTTCAAATATAATCAGACAAGAAATGAATGCCTCGGGCGCTCAAGAAATGCTTATGCCTTTCGTGCAACCTGCGGAAGTTTGGAAAAAAAGCGGAAGATGGGCAAAATATGGAAAAGAGCTTTTAAGATGTCAAGATAGACACGACGTCGAAATGTGCCTCGCTCCGACCCATGAAGAAGTTGTGACTTCAGTTGTTTCTGATGTTATTAATTCTTACAAACAGCTTCCTTTGAACGTTTACCATATCCAACTTAAATTCAGAGACGAAATTCGCCCTCGCTTCGGGCTTTTAAGAGGAAGAGAATTCATCATGAAAGACGCATATTCTTTCCACACTTCTCAAGAAGACCTTGATAGAGAATATGAAGTTATGGCAAAAACATATACAAATATCTTCAAACGCTGCGGCCTTGAAACAAAAGCAGTTCAATCAGACTCAGGCGCAATCGGAGGAGATGTATCTCATGAATACATGGTTTTAACAGACACAGCAGTGGGCGAAAATGACGTATTCTATTGCGATTGCGGCTATAGCGCAAATTCAAACCATGCAGATTCAATTTTGCCAGTGGAAGAAACCGATGGCGGCTTTAAAGAAGAAAAATTAGTCGACACTCCAAACACAAAAACAATTGAACAATTGGCTGAATTTTTAAATGTCGACCCAAATTGCATTTTAAAAGCAGTTGCCGTAATTGCAGATTCAAAACCTGCCCTTGCGATGATTAGAGGGGACAAAGAAATTGAAGAAACAAAACTTCTAAATGCGCTTGGCGCTTTAGAAATGCGCCCAATGGAAGAAGCGGAAGTTAAAGAATATCTTAATTCTTACCCTGGGTTCATCTCTTTTAGAGATGTTGACACAACTAAAGTCAAAGTTCTTTTTGACAAATCTGCTCGCGGAATGAAAAATTTCGTTTTGGGTCCAAATATTAAAGACAAACACATCGTTGGCGCAAACTTGCCTGAAAACGTTGAATTTGTTGACATTTCAAAAGTCAAAGAAGGCGAATATTGCCCAATTTGCCACAAACCTCTAAAAATGACAAGAGGGATTGAAGTCGGAAACATTTTCCAACTCGGAACAAAATATTCTAAACCAATGAACGCTTGTTATACAGACGAAAACGGCGAATTAAAGCCATATATCATGGGCTGCTATGGAATTGGCGTCACAAGAACAATGGCTGCTGCGATTGAAAAATTCCACGACGACTTTGGAATAATTTGGCCAATCGAAATCGCCCCATACCACGTAGACATTGTTCCTGTGAACGTTGACGACGAAAAACAAGCACAAGTAGCCAAAGAATTATATGAAAAACTAAATTCTCTAGGCATCGAAACAGTCATAGACGACAGAAAAGATAGAGCCGGCGTGAAATTCAAAGACGCAGATTTAATTGGCTTCCCAATCAGAATCACAGTCGGAAAAACAATCCAAGAAGGGCTTGTAGAGTTCAAAACAAGAAAAGATGGAGTTATGGAAAAAATAACTCCGGAAGAAGCAATTAAAAAATGCCAAGCAATCCTCTTAAATTAAAAATTGCATATCTTTTGCCAGACTTACTTGAAAGCTTTTGCGACGAAGCAAACGTCAAAGCTTTCTTGTGGCGCGCGAATTTAAGAGGAATTGACGTTCAAATTTATAATGTTTTAGAGCACGAAAAAATCCAATCGACAAAATATGATTTTTATTACATAGGAGGCTCAAATTCAGAAAACCTAGAAAAAGCGCTTTTGAGCCTGAAAACAAATAAAGACGAGCTTCACATCGCCTCAAGCGCAGGAATTCCAATGCTCGCCGTCAATTGTGGCTATCAGCTTTTTGGGAACTTTTACCAGCTCCACAACAAAACGCGCCTCGAAGGGCTAAAGCTCTTAGATGTCGATTCGATTGCTTCTAAAAAACCTTTTTTTGGCCCAGTCACAGGGATTTGCAATTTCCTCAAAAACAAGACCATAGCAGGCTTTGAGAACCATTCTATAAAAACCTACCTTCGCCCGAGCGCAGCTCCTTTTTTGACAATCAAAAAAGGCTTTGGAAATAACGCAGAAGATAAAACAGAAGGTGCTAGAAATAATAACGTCATAGGGACATATTTAACAAGCGCTCTTTTGCCTCAAAATCCGCACTTTTGCGACTTTTTAATCGCCGTGGCGCTTAGAATAAAATATAAATGCAAAGTGCCCCTAACCCCGCTTTGCGACGACATTGAATGGTATTCACACAATTATATTGTTGAAAATAGCTAAATTCTTCAATATATTGAAGTTTTTAAAATAATTTCCTTTATTGTTTGCTTTAAATTTTAGAAAAAAGTATCATTTTTCTATCTATTTTTAATTTTTAAAAACACAAAATATTCACATCAAAACACAAAAAGGAAATACCATGAAAAAGAGCATACTCGCGCACTTTTGTAATGTTGCGCATAAAATTTTTAAAACCCAAAAAGCTTTTTCTCTAATCGAGCTTATGATTTCTCTAATCGTAGTCTCGGTTGTGGCCGCTGCTTTTAGCCCAGTAATCACTAAAAAATTATCTTCAAACACAGTTGTTGCTGGAGCCACAAAAGCAATCTCTTCAATCCGCTCGGATTGCGCAAGTTTTAATACTTCAGGGGGCGTCTGCTCAGTCTGCACAGATTCACTTTGCCTTTCTTGCACATTAGATAATTGCGACGAAAACCAAGGAAAATATAAAAATATTGGAAAATGTTCCTGCGAAGCTTGCACTTTAAGAAGCGCAAATTGCATTAAATGTAATTCAAAAGACTGCACAAAATGTTCTGAAAACTATTATCTTGATAATTCTTCAAAGTGCCAAAGTTGCCCATCTGGGAAATATTGCGATGGTTCAAATTCTCAAAAAAATTGCACAAGCAATTGTAAAACGTGTGATTCCTCTTTGGCTTGCAAAAATTGTAACAGAGGATATTATTTAAATAATTCAAGTTGCATAAGCTGTCCTGCTGGGTATTTTTGCAATGGCTCAATAAATCAAACCGCTTGCGGAAATAACAAATATTCAACAGGAGGAAGCGCAAGCTGCCAAGATGTTTCTAAAGTTACAAACTGCAAGACATATTTTAAAACGAAAAATGAATGCCAAGAGTGCAATGAGAAATATTATTTGAAGAGCAACAAGTGCTACCCGGTGACTCAAGTTGCTAATTGCTCAACTTATTCAAAGACAGAGGATAAGTGCACAGCGTGTAGTTCTGGGTATATTATAAGCGGCTCAAAATGCGTTGTTGATTATTATGTTCAAATTGGAAGTTTGAAAGTAACAAAATATAACATGGGTGACCACGCAAAAACCCAAATACCATCAGGAAGCGAAAGCGGCTGCAAAAAAACTGCTTCCACCAATTGTAATTCAAATAACGGAAATTATTCTGGCTGCCAAAGAACAGTGTGCACTTGGGAAGCAGCAAACGCGATTTGTGCAAATTACAAACAAGACAATAAAACTTGGCGCTTGCCTACAACATCAGAAATGTCCTCTTGGGCACAATATTCGACAGGAAAAGGCGAAAATGGATTAATGCTATGCGACTCTAGTTCTGTTGCCACAAGCTCATATTGTGCGGACGCGAGCCCAAATTCCGCAAGCGGAGTGTGGGGTGAAAAAAGTTCAAGTGGCGCTGTGAATTGTTGCCTCTGCTATTATACTGCATATCCTACAAGCAACGGCTATTATTATCCAGGTATAAAGAAAAATCTATATTATTCTTGGAGCGCACAAGGAGCCACAAATTGTAGTATGGTATACGAAACCTTTGGTAGTTTTAGGGTAGAAAAACCATGTGGCGATAGTAACGATGACGACGACACTCACACTAAAACAGCAGGAAGTTGCGCATATAATTATGGAACTTTTTATTCTATGCAAAATTTATCATTCCAATCAAGTTCGAAAATGATTTATGCCACTGGAACACCAAGATTCTACTCACCAAATTCATACGGAGCAATTATTGGAAAAAGCTTTGATGATAATTACAAATCTGTCCGCTGTGTATCTGAAATGTAAACTACTTTTAAATACATGTTGGTATTTCTAACATGCATTTTTCTGTCGGGTTAGTAAACCCGACCTACGTTAGATGAAACAACAAAATTCCAACAATCCAACTTCACAAAAATTTACAACCCACTAAAACGCAGTAGTATTTTCGAGCATAAAGCGGTAAAGTTGGTTTTCGTCCTGTTCTTCCTTGGGTTTTAGCTTTTCTTTTTCCAGCCTGATTTGTTCTTCTTTTGTTTCAGACTTCAATTGCACAAGAGGAGTCTCCTTATCATGATTAAAGAAATTCCATTTAAAGCCGTCAATTAAACCGTATTCTGTTTCTGTCTTATACGAACCGACGCCTATGGCAAAAACAGGCGAAACAGAAACGCACGCGAGGACAAAAAAAACAATAAAAAGTGTATTAATATTTTTCATAGTAAAATTTTAGCACACTTTGAGGTATTATAACAATATGTTCGAATATGATTACGAAAATGAAGATAAAGAATTGAAGCTCGTAGGCCTAGAGCTCATGTTTTTGACGCCCGAAAAATATTCAAATCCCGAAGGAATAACGGCTGTGGAATTGTCAAAAAGAGTGGGGCTCAAAGTCGACATAGTCAAAAAGAAATTGAAAATTTTATACGACCACGACATCATTCGCTGTTCGGGCTTGAACCCAAAATATTGGCGCTTTGACGAATATAAATATCAAAGATTAAACGAGGACGACGAAATTTACCAGCTTTTGTGTTCTTTTGACGATGTGGATTTTGATAGATATTTCGTTTATTAAAAAAATAAAAGCCACACTATATCTATCGACAAAATATTAAACAAACTTACGACCAAAAAACCTCCTAAAAAATGCCTCGCACCCACGCAATCAGTCTTATAGCTGCTATGTTTCCATTCTGACTCGGTTCGATAGACAACATGCCGCAAAACATTTAATTCTCAACGATTTTTTAATTTTCAATCTGCAAATAAGTTATCTCACAATATACTCTGCGCCCGACATAAGCTTTCGGTCGAGGAGACGCAACCCCCCGCGAAGTGTGGCAAGAATATTCTACCATAAAAAACCTGATTTTATAATATTTATTGTAAAATATATTTAGGAAAATTTTAAAAGGATAAAAAATGGAAGAGAATAAAAATTTTGATTTTAAATTAATCGAAAAATTATCTTGTGGCGAAAACGAACACCAAAAAGCAGGGCTTTTTCAAACAAGCCGCACGATAGATTGGAATTTAATCCAAGGCTTAAATTTAAGCTATAATGACATTTTAAATTCGAGCGTTGCCTTAGAAGTTGTGGCAGAGTTTTTTGACGTTGCAGCGCTTGCAATCATAAACCACGCAAACCCAAGTGCTGTGGCTCTTGGGGCGGACACAAACCAAGCTTGGCAAAAAGCATTTGACTCGAACCCAATCTGTGCTTTTAAATCTACAATAGCAACAACTAAAGAAGTGAGCGCAATTTTGGCAAAAAAACTTCTTGAAGTTTCTCCTAAAGTCGTCTTAGCTCCAAGCTTTTGCGACAAAGCTCTTGAAATTCTTTCAAAAGACAATAATATCAAGCTAATTCAGGTGAACACAGAATTAAAAAACATTTTGAATTTTTCAGACGAAGAAATTAAAATCACCCCTTTTGGCGCATTAATCCAAGAAAAAGACAAAAAAGACTTAGACGTCAATTCTTTTAAAGTTGTGACGAAAAGAAAGCCCGAGCAAAAAGAAGCGGAAGATATGATTTTTGCTTTCAAAATTGCAAAACACACAAAATCAAGCTCCGCTATAGTGGCAAAAGACTTGAGAACTTTGGCCATCGCAGCTTCTGAAGCAAACAGCGAAGATAGCGCGCAACTTGCGCTCGACAGAGTCTGCGACTCCGCAAAAGATTCGATTTTGGCTCTCGATTGCTCTTTTAATTCTATAAACGTTCTTCAAATTGCAGCGCAAAATAGAGTTTCTGGAATTATTCAGCCGCTAAATGGAAACCAAGAGGCAAAAGAAAAAGAATTCATAGAATATGCAAACAAGATGAATTTATCTATGATTTCAACAGGAATTAGCCACATAAAGCACTAAAGCTTTTAAAACCAAATGAGCGCGCAATTTTTCAAGGTTGCGCGTTTTTTAATTAATAGGTGATGTTTTGAAGGTGAAATATGAAAATCGATTTCAAAAACCCAAATTCTTTTTCTTTAAAAAAGACAAATCCAATTTCAAAAGAAAATAAAAATATTTCTGAAACGAAAAGCCAAAAAGAAGCCTCTCTTCCAAGCTTTAGAGGAAATTTGTGGCTTTATGGGGTGGGAGAAATAAAAGCGCCAAAGCCAAATAATTTCTTTGAAAATGTTTCAAAAACTTATGATGAATTAGAAACAAATATCGCAATTGAAAAAGCAACGATTTCTCAAATCCAAGATATGATGGCTTTTGAAGCTCCTTTTTTAAAAAAAGCAAAAGAAGTCGAAAACTCGCCCGAGCCGAGCCAATTTTTCCCTTTAGACTATAAAAAAGATAATCTTCCGTTTATTAAAAAAAGCCAAGTTGAATATTTAGCTCGCGGACTAGAAGACTTATCCAAAGCAACTTTGCTCCAAAACAAAGCAACTCTTGCTTATGGCGCTTCTAAACACCCAACTTTGGCTTTTGCTCATTTGCTTGATATCATGGAAAAAATTCAAATAGGGCAAAATGCAGCAATAAAGCTAGGGGGCAGAGAATATTTTTTGACAAGAACTTCTCAAAATTCTTGCGAAATCAAAGACGAAGATATGATGACTTGTTCCTTTAAGGATATTTCTTTTAAAGATGGAAAGCTCGATTTTAGGCTCGAAAAAGTCTATGCCCCAGAAGACAAATCAAACCCTACATTTGACCAAATAGGAGCAAGGATAGGAGACGATGGAAAAATCAAAGAAATTTTAGTCAAAAATTCGTCTAACAAATTTGACGAAGAAGGGCAAGCAAGATATAGACTAGATGGAGACAATTTTGAAATCAGATTGGAAGGCTTGCACAAGAAAAATTGGAACACTTCAAGCTACACTTTTAAATATGACCCAAAAACAGGCAGCTTAAACAACGTAAGGTGGGATAGAACAAATAGCTATTATCCAAATTCCAATATTGGAGAGCAAATATATGGAGAAAAATAGTTTTAAAAAATTAAAAAGAAAGCAATAAAAAAGAGGGTGCTTAGCCCTCTTTTTACATTTTATTTTTCAGCATTTGCTTCTGCTTGTTTTTTTCTTAATTCTTCAGGAACATCTTGTCTATCTTCGTTCCATCTATCAAGCCCCATTTGCTTTCTCACAAGGCCAATTCCAACATGGACTCTCCATTCGTCCATCTTCAATTGCGCAGCCAATATTTTGTGGCAACCGATTGGAGGAAGAGGAAGCAATGGTTCATATAAATTTTTAATCGCCATCATTTGGTCCGGAGTGATTGCGAGCTTTCTTTTTGGGAATTGAACTTTTGGCAACATCATTTTTTGCCTGATTAAGTTAATTCCAAAGAAAACTTTTCTTGGCTCAAGGTTAATTGCTGCCCCGATTACTTCATGTGCATCTGGGTTTGGAAGAGGAAGCATCTTTTTGTACATTTCCTCGATTTGAGCCAATTGTTCTTTATTCACAAGCAAAGGTCTTGCTTGTTTTGGTCTTTGAGGACGTCTTTGGTTAAAACCGCCTCTTTGATTATTATTTTGAAATCTTGGGCGATTATTATATCCGCCACGATTTTGTTGGAAATTATTATCTCTTCTTTGATAGTTGCCATAAGGTCTTTGTGGGCGATTATATCCGCCGTTTCCGCCATTGTTGCCGTTGTTGTAGCCTTGGCTTCTATTGTTGTTATATCTTCTTTGATAGCCTTCAGGGTTTCCTGTTCCTGCGCTATAACCTCTTGAATAGTCTTGCGTAGTTCCGTCTTGAGGTGCTTCAGGAGCGCCCTGAACCCTTTCGGGGTACAGACAGTCGGGGCAAATAACTCTCTTAGGGTTTTTAGTTTCAAACTCTTTACCGCATTTAATGCATTTGTTCGTATACATTAGGACAATCTTTCTATTCTTGTTGTTGTTCCCACCATTAAATTAAATTAATAGGCAATAATTTTAATAAATACGCTCTCATTACCAAAATAATATATTAATACATGTTTATTGTATATAAAAATTAATATTTATCAAGCATTATTTTAAGTTTATTGAATTTTTTTAAAAAATTGTTAAAATATAGATATGGCTAAAGATGGATTAATTAATTGTAAAAAATGCGGAACGCTATTTTTTAAAAACTCGGGACGCGAAATTTGCGAAGAATGTTTCAAAAAAGAGTTGGATATAATTGACAACATATCAAATTTTGTAAAATCTTCCCCAAAAGAAAAAGTAACAATAGACGAAATCGTCCAAGGGACTGGAATCATAAGGGAAGAAATCGAAGATTTAATCACAAGAGGAAGGTTATTTGTGGCCTTACCTAAAATCCTTGTGAAATGCAGGTTCTGCGGAGTCGAATTGCAAGACGACGAAAAAACAGGCTTCACTTGCAAAAAATGTTTAGTTAAATTTTCCCCAAAAGCAAACGAGCTAGAGAAAAAAGGAATTCAAATCTCCAAAGCACAAGAAGCAAAAACGCTAAAAAGGCGTCTAAGAGGCGGAATGAACACCATAGACAGCAAAAGCCGCTATGGTTTCATACAAAACTATACATTATAATTTTAAATTAATTGTTAAATCTAAATAGCATAATGTCGCCATCTTGCACAACGTAATCTTTGCCTTCCAAGCGAGCGACACCTTTTTCTCTTGCTTGCGCCCAAGAGCCGCAAGAAATAAAATCATCATAAGACACAACTTCTGCTTTGATAAAGCCTTTTTCAAAGTCTGTGTGGATAACGCCTGCCGCTTGTGGAGCTTTCATGCCTTTTGTTATAGTCCAAGCGCGAACTTCTTTTTCACCGGCTGTGATATATGTTCTTAAGTTCAAAATGTCATAAGCAGATTTAATCATTCTCTCTATGCCTGAATTTTCAATCCCAAGCTCGTTTAGGTAGTTTTTCGCTTCTTCTTTTCCAAGGTCCACGAGTTCTTCTTCTAAATTTGCACAAATAAGCACAACTTGGGCATTTTTGCCTACGTAATCTCGAACTTTTTTGGTGTAATCATTTCCGTTTATTAAATCCACTTCAGAAACGTTGCAGCAATAGATTACAGGTTTTGCCATCAAAAGATGGAAGAAATGGAGCGCTTGTTTTTCGTCTTGCGAAAAGTCGTTTGAATCGATAAATTGACCTTTTTCAAGATAAGGCATGCATTTATCAATAACCCCTTGTTGGATTTTTGCTTCTTTGTCTCCTGCTTTTACTTGTTTTGAAATTCTTTTTGTAATGTTTTCTAAAGTCGACATATCGGCCAAGGCAAGCTCCATATTGATTGTTTCAATGTCGTCTGTTGGGTCAATTTTTCCGTTTACGTGGATTGTATTTACGTCATCAAAACATCTAACTACTTGGACAATTGCGTCACATTCTCTGATATTGTGCAAAAATTGGTTTCCAAGACCTTCGCCTTTAGAAGCCCCTTTAACAAGCCCTGCGATATCCACAAATTCGATTGATGTTGGGATAACGGTTGTGGTGTGCACTAAATCTTGAAGTTTATATAACCTTTCGTCTGGAACAGCCACAACCCCAACATTTGGCTCAATTGTACAAAACGGATAATTTGCGCTTTGCGCATTTTTCGCATTTGTAAGTGCATTAAAAAGAGTCGATTTGCCCACATTTGGGAGCCCTACTATTCCAGCTTTTAACATATATTTTTCCTTATAATTTTCTTTTCTTAGTATTATAAGTTTAACACAAACAATATTAAAAGCAGAAATAAAAGCTCTTGTTATATTCTGATGACGATGAACTTAGAGTCTTTTCTAGCTATCACGCTATGTTTTTCTAATTTTTTCAATTTCAAACAATCGCCTGCTTTTAAAATATGGTCTTTTTTGTCTTCGTCAAACATATCAAATTTCACTTCGCCTTCTAAAATATAGATAATTGCGTCTGTTTGAGAAACGTGGGTGCCCACAAATTGGTCTTTTTTGAGCGCAAACAAAAGAAGCATTTTATCTTCATTTTTGAGCAAAATTTGTTTATCAAAATTTTCATCTTTAAATTTAACCAAATCTTTTAAATTTTCTACTTCATAATAATTCATACTTTGTCCTTTCTAAAAAAACCCTGCAAAATGCGCAGGGGAATAGCAATCAGAAGAGTTGAGGATTTATAATATGATGATAAAATTTTTTGATTTTAAATAAATCAGATTTTATGCTAATTTAAAGTTATCTTAAAGTTTAAAGGAAGAAAAAATGAGAACAGATAACAGAAAAAATGACGAATTAAGAGAAATCAAATTTACAAAAAATTATATCAACAACGCAAAAGGCTCGGTTTTAGTGGAATTTGGGCAAACGAGAGTTTTGGTTTGCGCAAATTATGAAAACGCAACTCCTAAATGGTTCGAAAAAGATTCCAAAAAAGGCTGGCTCACGGCAGAATATTCTCTTTTGCCTTCAAGTACATCAATTAGAAACCAAAGAGAAAGAACAAAAATCTCCGGCCGCACCCAAGAAATCCAAAGATTAATAGGCCGCTCTTTAAGAGCATGTGTTGATTTAGAAAAAATCCAAGGAAAAACTTTTATAATTGACGCAGACGTCCTTCAAGCAGACGGAGGAACAAGAACCGCTTCTATTTGCGGAGCTTTTGTTGCTCTTAAAATCATGATTGAAAAACTAATTGAAGAAGGAGAACTAAAAGAAAACCCAATCATAGAGCCCATTGGAGCAATTAGCGCAGGAATAGTCAAAGGCGATGTTATGGTCGACTTGTGCTATGAAGAAGATTCAAATGCCCAAGTGGATTCCAACATCGTCCTTACAAAATCAGGAAAAATCATAGAATTTCAAACAACGGCAGAAGGCGAACCATTTGAAAAAGAACAAATGGACAAAATCTTTGAAGTTGCGAAAAAATCTATTGAAAAAATTATTGAAATGTACTAGCAATTTTTCAAAGAAAAAATACTTTATTATATTACAAAGGTGTAGTGTAAAGGTTATTTTTATGTTGCTTGAATTTTTGTTTAGAGTATTGTTTTGTGAAAAAAATTATTCTTTAATTCCAATCAGGATTGAAAAAGAATAAAAATCATTTATTAATTGCAAAAGTGCACCCTTGAATTTTTCAAAAGGTGCACTTTGTTGTTTCTATTTTTCTTTTTATTTTCTATCTTGAAGTTGAGCCAATAATCTCAACAATTCAAAATATAGCCAAATTACAGTGACTAAAAGCCCAAAGCCTGCATACCATTCAAAATAGTTTGGAAGAGCTCTATTTGCACCTTGTTCGATGAAATCAAAATCAAGAATGAAATTAAAAGCAGCAATAAGGCAAATCACAAAGCTTACCCCAATCCCCAAAGGAGAACCGTTAAAGATTGTCATTGGGTGACCAAAAAGTGCACCTATAAAACCGATAAGGTAAAATATTGCAATTGCAATTGTAGAAATCACTATAACTTGTCTAAATTTTTCTGTCGCTCTAATCATTTTTGTTTTATATAAAAACAGCATTGAAAATAGCGCTAAAAGCGTGATGCCCACAGCATTTACAACAATTCCTTGGTAAAAAGAATTAAAAATATAGCTAACAGAACCCACAACAAGCCCTTCGCAAAGCGCATATATTGGAGCGGTCACTTTTGCGTTTTGAGGGCGAAAAGAAGTGATAATAGCTAAAATAAGCCCTGCGATGGAACCCGCAATAGCGAGCATTGATGCTTTATCTGAAAAGCCATGCAAACATAAATTCCAAGTATATATTGCAGCTACGACCACAAGCCCCAATAAAACCAATGTCTTATTTATAGAGCCTTCCACGGTCATCGGACGCCCTTCTTCTAGGACATTTTCCATTACTTTTGAATTCAACATAGGATTAGATGTCATATTTTTCTCCTCTTTTGGATTATTTTCTCAATTGGATTATACAACATTTTTCAAGTAAAATAAAGTTATGATAAAAATAGGTCTTTTGGGCAACATTGCCTCGGGCAAAAGCCAAGTCGAAAAAATATTTTCAGATTTAAACATAAAAACTATCGATTTAGATACCGTTTCGCATAATTTATACGAAAAAGATAAAGCTCTTCAAAAAGAGGTTTTGAAAGCTTTTTCGACGCTCGATAGAAAAAAAATCGCAAATATTGTGTTTTCAAAAGAAGAAAAAAAGAAAGAATTAGAAGACATTTTTTTTCCGAGGTTAAGAAAATATGTTTTAGATTTCTTTGAAGAAAATAAAAAAGAAAAAATCGCAGTCGTTTCAGGTGCTCTTTTATATGAAGCCGGATTTTTTGACTTATTTGATAAAACGCTTTATATAGATGCTCCTTATGAAATCCGCCTTTCTCGCCTCATTGAGAGAAATTCTATAGAAGAAAAGAAAGCAAAAAAAAGACTCGATTGCCAAAAAGACACTAAAGAATATGCGGATTATGTCATAAATAACGACAAAAGCCTTGAAGAGCTAAAAAAAGAGGTTTTGAAATTTTTAAATTCTTTAGATGTTATGAAATTTTGAACTCGGGAATTATATAATTGTTCGGACGTATGTTCGTGGAGATAAAAGCCCTCGACCGCCCCGAACATGATTAATTTAGTTTAATCTACGATTAAAAGCTCCCTTCAAAAAGGGAGCTTTTTGCTTGTTGTTTTGCTTTAGAGTATGTCTTATGCGCCTATATCTCAATATATAGGGCTTTATCAACACCATCTATTTGGGCAATTTTGTCTAAAGTTGCTTTTTCAACATTAGAATCGACATTTATTATCATGATTGATTTTTCGCTGTTATCAATGTCTTGCGCCACTTGCATGCCTGCAATGTTGATGTTGTCTTGACCGATAACGGTTGCGACTTGCGCCACCATATTTGGTTTGTTCGTGTGAGGAACTAAAAGCATATTTTTCTTTGGTTCGATTGAAGTTGCATAAGAATTCAATCGAACAATTCTTTTAATCCCTTTCGCGATAAGCTCCCCTTTGACAATCGTTTCAGATAAATCAGACAAAATTCTGATTTCAATAGCGTTTTTGTTGTCGTTAGATTTTGAAGTTTTCACTTCAATTCCTCTTTGTTTTGCAATTATTGGAGCATTTACATAATTAATTCCAACTAAATTTGAGCTTAAAACTCCTTTTAAAATAGCGATTTCTAAAGGAGAAGAGTCTTTTTCGTTTAATTCTCCTGATGTAATCACATTTATTTCTTTAATAGCCCCAGTTGCCACTTTAGAAGCCACTGTCGCGATATTTTCGGCTAAGCCCATATATTCTTTTACTGCTTCTAGTTTTTGTGGTTTTAAAGCTGGGATATTAATTGCGCTTGTCGCATTTCTTCCGGATAGCACTTCAACCACCTGTTGCGCAACGTCAAGCGCCACGTTTATTTGAGCTTCATCTGTGCTTGCGCCTAGGTGAGGAGTTAAAATAACATTTCTTCCTAAGCCCAACAATGGCGATTTTGCGACATTTTTTTCGTCTTCATAAACGTCAATCGCAGCTTGGGCAACTTGACCTGATTTAATTGCTTCCGCTAGTGCCATCTCGTCTATAATTCCGCCTCTTGCGCAATTTATCAAACGAACACCTTTTTTCATGCGATTAATCGTGTTTGTATTGATAAGCCCTGTTGTCTCTTTTGTTTTTGGAGTGTGGACTGTGATATAATCGCACATTGGCCAAAAATCATCAAAATGTTTAACATAAGTTGCACCCATTTTTTCCACAAATTGAGGATTAGCATAAGGGTCGCAAACAACGACTTTCATGCCCAACGCCATTGCGACATTTGCAACGTGTGAACCAATTTTTCCAAGCCCGATAATCCCTAAGGTCTTAGAAAATACTTCAACCCCAGTAAACTTAGAGCGCTCCCACAACCCTTGCTTCACAGAAGCATCTGCAGCTGGAATATTTCTGCTCATCGCCATCATCATAGCAATTGTATGTTCTGCTGCAGCGTGCGTATTTCCATCAGGAGAATTTACAACTATTATCCCTTTTTGAGTAGCAGCTTGAATGTCGATATTGTCCACGCCGACGCCTGCTCTTGCAATTACTTTTAGGTTTTTTGCAGCTTCAATGATTTTTGCTGTAACTTTTGTTTGAGAACGAACCAAAATTGCGTCATATTCGCCAA
Source organism: uncultured Candidatus Melainabacteria bacterium (assembly GCA_934675685.1). GTDB lineage: Bacteria > Cyanobacteriota > Vampirovibrionia > Gastranaerophilales > Gastranaerophilaceae > RUG14156. The sequence goes on from CAKURL010000007.1 coordinate 37,242, forward strand.
TAATTTCGCATAATTTATCTTCGTCCATAGTTGGAAGATTGTCTACTTGAGCAACGTTTGCAACAATTCTTGCGGCAAGCTCATTGATTTTGTCCGTAATTAAGACTTTTGCCATTTTCACTCCTTTTTACTATCCTCTTGGTAAAAATGCTTGCGAATATTTATAAGATTGGGTAAAACCAACGCTTTCATACATTTTCACCGCGTTAATCAAATTCAAATCAACGCTTGCATTAAGTTCGTTTAATTCAATTATTCCGCCTTGGTGCAATTTTACAACATCAAGCACGGCATTTTTCACAAGCACACAAGAAAGCTTTTGCCCCCTGTGCTCTTCTAATATACCAATTAAAGGCAAATTTGCAATTCCATCACCGGTCACATTAGCAAGGCAAAAACCAACGAGTTTGTTTTCATAAAGCAAAATTTTGCTTGCTTGAGGCAAAAATCTTCCATAAATCGAAGATGTGATTTTTTGAGTGATGTCTCTGCAACCTTCAATGGACAAAAATCTTGGGTCATAATTCGAATCAGAAGAATCTTTAAAAGAATGATAAATTGCTTCTGCTAATTCTTCAAAATAAATGTCGCGATAAGGCGTCAATTTATAACCTATAGGTAATTCCATAAAATTAAATTGAGACAATTCTTTGATTAATTGTTTGTTTTGTATGTCAAACACAACAACACCCGTGTCCACAAATTCAAAGCCATGTTGCGCTACTATGTCTTTAAAAGTTTCTTGAATTCCAAGCATAGCATAGCTTACAGCACAATGTTTTCTTTGGTGTTTTGTTAAATCTAAGAATTTTTCAAAAAGACATTTTCTTTTTTCGTTAATGTCCTCAAAGCCCAAACAATGAATTGTAAAAAGCTCGATAACATCGTTTGGCACGGTTGTATATGCCAAAAAACCGGTTGGAATAGAATCTTCCAACAATATTATACAATTAATCAAATTCTCTTTGAAAGATTCCAAAAAATCTTCATAAGATAACGGGTCAATCTCGAATTTATAATCGGTGCGCGCCTTCAAGCGAAAATCATTATAAGCACCTTGAAACACTCTAAAATATTTTTCTTCTAATACAACAACTTCATACATAATTAGCAATACTTTCTTTTCGTCAATTGTAGCATGCTTGCAATTCAATTTTCAAATTTTCAGTCATTTTTTATTTCAAAATCTTAATATTATTAAAATTGTAAACATAAAAAAGACTGCGCAAAAACCTTGCGCAGCCTGTGTGGAGAGAAGATTTGTTTAGCTTTAACCTTAGCCTAACCCAAAAGAGACAATGCCAAAGATTGCATGCTGTTTGAATTAGCTAATAAAGATACGTTCATTTGTTGTAAAATTTGTTTTGATGTATAATTTGTTGCTTCTTGAGCGATGTCTGCGTCCGTATAAACGCCTTTTGCTTCTTGCAAGCTTTCCACTCTTTGAGACATAGAGTCATAAGAGCTTTCAAGCCTGTTTTCATAAGCCCCTAAAAGACCTCTATTTGAAGACAAAGTAGAAATTGCGTCTTGAATAGTCTTCATGTAAGCTCTGCAATTTTCGTTGTTTGGATTGTAGTCGCCTGCTTTTGCCGGATTTAAGTTGTCAGGAAGCTCTACATTTAAGCCACCTGCACTTGTGAAGCAATTTGATAAAGATTTGGAAATATCCAAAATAGAGTTTTCGCTAGAATCAGAACCCAACTGAACGATGATAGACTTAGCTGTGCCATCAAGCATATTTTTTCCGTTGAAGTCTGTAGTTTTTGCTAATCTATTGATTTCATCTAATCTTTCAATGATTTCATCGATTGAAGCTTTTCTTGAAACCGAATCGTTAGTGTCATTTGCCATGTTTGTCAAAAGGTCGTTGATTCTTTGAAGGTGATCTGAAACAGACACCATTCCATCTTCCGCCACGGCAAGGAAGCTTTTTGCAGTTTGAATATTTTTCATAGCTTGATTTGAGCTATCTATTCTTGCTGCCATGTTTTCTGAAATTACGAGTCCTGCTGCGTCATCTTTCGCTTGGTTTATTTTTAAACCGGTAGAAAGTTTTTCCAAAGTATCAGACAACTTTGTGGTTGACGCATTTAGGACATTGTTAATCCTCAAAGATGGGATATTTGTACCTAAAGTAATTGTCATTTTTTTCTCTCCATTTTTTCCACATTAAGATTGTCGTAACATTTTTTTTATACTTTAGTATGCTTTTCTTATACTTTAGTTGGAGAATTTACCCAAAACGCACAACACGCAAGGCTTTTTGCCACTTTAAGAAATATTTAAAATATCATCTATTTGTATTAGAAATTTTGTTTTTTATGCTAAAATAGGTGTGTTATGCCGCATTTTTTAATAAACAAAGAAGAAAAAAAAGAAGATTATATTATCTTAAATAATGACGATTTGAACAATAATTTTTTTCATATCACAAGAGTTTTGCGCTCTAAAAAAGGAGATAAATTAAAATTTATTGACGAAAATAAAAATATTTACTTTTCCGAAATTGAAGAAATTACAAAAAAATTTCTAAAAGCAAAAATTTTAAATGTTACAAAAAGCGAGCGCTTTTTAAAATACAACATAAATTTAATCCAGTCTATCTTGATGACAGATGCGCAAAACTTAGCTATTGCAAATGCTTCTCAAACCGGCGCGAAGAAGCTATATCCAGTCTTGAGCGACAACGTGAGCGTGAAAGTCAATTCTTTAAAAGACAAAAAAGAAAAGTGGCAAAAAATCGCAAACGAAAACTTTAAACAATGCGAAAGGGCGGACATTTTAAAAATAGAAGAAATTTCAGATTTGTTTTCGACTCTTGAAAAATTTGAAAAACAAAATATAATCATTTTTGCAGAAAAAGATGAAAATATTTCCTTAGATGACTCCATAAAATCTCTTGATTTAACAAAAGAAATTGCGATAGTAATAGGCCCAGAAGGTGGCTTTTCTGATTTAGAATTTGAAAAATTCAAAGAAAAAAACTATAATTTAGTCTCTTTAGGCTCTTTAATCTATAAAGCTCCAAATGCAATCGTAGCTGGGGTTTCAAACGTAGTGTCGAGGCTTTCATAATGCAGTTTAGCGATTTTTTAAAAAAAGATGAAATTTTAAAAAAAATAGAACCCATTTTAAAAGAAAAAAATGCGTATTTAGTGGGCGGCTATTTGAGAAATTATTTTTTAAATAACGAAATTTCATCTGATAAAGACATTGTAGCCACAAAAGAAGCAAAAGAATTAGCACTTGAAATTTCAGAATTTTTTGAAGGAACATTTGTCGAATTAGATAAAGAAAACGAAATCTATAGAGTCGTTTTAAAAGACAAGACAACTTATTTTGATGTTGCGCGCGCACTTGATTTTGACATAGAAACAGACATAAAAAGAAGAGATTTGACCATAAATTCTATTTTTTATGACTTTAAAAATGAAAAAATAATTGATATTTTAGGTGGAATTTCTGATATTGAAAATAAAATCTTAAGAACATATTCTCTAAAAAATCTTGAAGACGACCCTTTAAGGCTTTTAAGAGTATTTAGATTTATGTCAAAAACCGGTTTTGACATAGAAAATTCTCTTTTAGAATATATTAAAGAAAATTTTGGTTTGATAAACAAAATCGCAAAAGAAAGGATAAACTACGAAATAATCAAAATGTTTGAAGGAGAATATATCGAAAAAACTCTTCTTGAAATGCTTGATTTAGGGGTTTTAGAGGTTATCTTTCCTTTTGTTAAAGAAATCAAAAAAGTGCCCGAAAATTCCCACCATCATCTTGATTTAATCCATCATTCCATAGAAACCGTGAGATTAATCGAAACAAAAAATCCAATTTTAAAAATTGCCGCTTTTTTCCATGACATAGGAAAACCTTCGACTTGGACGATTGAGCCCAAAGGGCGCCATAGGTTTATCGGCCACGACGTCAAAGGAGGAGAAATTGTAAAAAGCGAGCTTCAAAAGCTCAATTTTTCAAACAAACAAATTTCTTATATCTCAAAAATGGTCGCAAACCACATCTATCCTGCAAGCTTAGTCTTGTGCTCCACGGACGAAAAGAAAAAGAAAAAAGCTTATGCAAAATTCTTTAGAAAAATGAAAGAAGATACGCTTGACGTTATTGCATTATCAAAAGCAGACAGGCTTTCTGCCAGAGGAAGCGCTGTGAGCGAAGAAATGCTCCAAAAAGCGCTTTTACACCTTGAAGATTTAAAAAAATATTATTTTGAGATGGAAAATATGATAAAAACTCCAAAAAGTTTGCTTTCAGGAGATGAAATTATGGAAATTTTAAATTTAAAGCCATCTAAAAAAGTGGGCGAGGTTATAAATTCTTTAATAGAAGCTCAAATTTCAAAGGAAATCCAAACAAAAGAAGAAGCGATTAATTTCATTAAAAATTTAAATTCTTAATTCTTAATTTATATATTAAAAAACACCCTAGAAAACTAGGGTGTTTTTATTTTATTTTAATTTATAGACTATTCTTTTTCGTCAAAGATGTTACCTTGAGCAACATTTGCAATTTCTTCTTTGGCTTCTGAAATCGCTTCTTCTTTCAAAGCGTCCTCTTTTTCATCTGTATTTACAATTTTATTTACAGAAACAACTGTGTCGTCGCCATCAAGCGTCTGAACACGTACACCAGTTGCAGGGCGGCCTTGTCTTGAAATTGCGTCAGCTGAAACTCTGGTTACTACGCCATTTGCAGTTACAACCATGATTTCATCATCTTCTTTTACGATAGAAAGGTCAACTAACCTTGAAGCGCTAGATTTGAATTTAGTTGCAATCAAACCCATTCCGCCTCTATTTTGAGTTCTGAACTCAGAGATTTTTGAACGTTTACCAAAGCCATCAGATGTGATTACCAATAAATCTGCGTCATAATCTTTTGGAACAACGTCGCAACCTATGATTTCGTCGCTTGAGCGAAGCTTCATGGAGTTAACTCCTCGAGCCGTCCTGCCTAGTGGTCTTAGGTCTTCAATTGGGAAGCGAATAGCCATGCCGCAAGATGTGCCGATTATGATTTCGTCGTTTGCGTTCGCTAATTTTACCCAATTCAAGGTGTCGTTTTCTTCAAGTCCAATCGCAATCAAACCGTTTTTCCTGATTGTTGTGAAGTTGTCTAAAGAAATTCTTTTAATGTAGCCTTTTTTAGTCAACATTATCAAATTCAAATTTTCTCTAAATTCGCTCACAGGAACGATTGCTGTGATTTGCTCATCTTGTTCGATTGGAAGAAGGTTGATTATAGGCAATCCCTTAGATTGTCTTGAGCCTTCCGGGAAGTCGTAAACAGACAAGGAATAAACAAGCCCTTTAGAAGAGAAGAACAAGACTTTATCGTGCATCATAGCTGAGAAGAAATGTGCAACATCGTCGTCTTCTTTTGTCTTCATTCCGCCTTTTCCTCTTGTAGCCCTGTTTTGGCGAACAAAAGTATCAAGAGAAATTCTTTTAATATATCCTTGGCGAGTAATAAAGACTGCCATTTGAGTGTTTGGAGTCAAATCCTCTACAGTAACTTCGCCTTCTTCTGGGATAATGTGAGTCTTTCTGTCGTCTCCATATTTTTCTTTATCTTCATTTAATTCAACTTTAATCAAAGCTAAAATCTTATCTCTTGAAGACAAAAGTTCTTCGTATTCTGCAATTTTCTTTAACAATTCAGCATGTTCAGAGCGGATTTTGTCTTGTTCTAAGCCTGTCAAGCGTCTTAATTGCATTTCTAAGATTGCATTTGCTTGTTCTGTATCAAGACCAAATCTATTAATCAAGCCATTTCTTGCAGCTTCTGTGTTTGGAGATTTTTTGATTAGCTCAATTACTTCGTCGAGCGAATTTAGAGCAATCATCAAGCCTTCTAAGATATGCGCTCTTGTTCTTGCTTTCTTCAAGAAGAACATTGTTCTTCTTGTGATTACATCTACTCTGTGTTCGATAAATTCAGATAAAACTTCGTATAAATTTAATAAACGAGGCTGTTGGCCAACGAGTGCAACCATGTTAAAGCCAAAGCTGGAAGACAAAGCAGTTTGTTTATATAAATTGTTTCTTACAACATCAGGTTTTGCGTCTCTTTTTAATTCAATTACGATACGCATACCTTCTCTGTCTGATTCGTCTCTTAAATCTGAAATACCTTGGATTTTGCCATCTTTCACAAGTTCAGCGATTTTTTTGATTAATTCTGCTTTATTTACTTGATAAGGAATTTCAGTCACAACAATAGCGCTTCTTCCTTGTCTGCCGCCGCCCCCTGGGAGCTCTTCGATTGAAGACACGGCCTTCATTTTAATCGAACCGCGGCCTGTTTCATAGGCTTTTTTGATTTCAGAAGTGCCTACAATAGTAGCGGCTGTTGGGAAATCCGGCCCTTTAATGTAGTGCATTAAGCCTTCTGTTGTGATTTCTGGGTTATCGATTAAAGCAATAACGCCATCTACAACCTCATTTAAGTTATGAGGAGGAATATTTGTCGCCATACCAACTGCAATCCCTGATGTTCCGTTTAAAAGAAGCATAGGAAGCCTTGTAGGTAGTACTGATGGCTCTTCTAAGGAACCATCAAAGTTTGGAACAAATTTAACTGTTTCACAATCGATATCGGCAAGCATAGCTGTTGTGATTTTATGCATTCTAGCTTCTGTATAACGCATTGCAGCTGCGCCGTCGCCATCGACTGAGCCAAAATTCCCGTGTCCATCTACTGTTAAATATCTGGTAGAAAAGTCTTGTGCCATACGAACGAGCGCTTCATACACGGAGCTATCGCCATGGGGGTGATATTTACCTAAAACTTCACCAACGATACGGGCACATTTCTTAAAAGGTTTATCTGGCGCCATGCCAAGTTCGTTCATAGCAAACAAAATTCTTCTATGAACAGGCTTTAAGCCGTCTCGAACATCGGGCAATGCGCGCCCTACGATTACGCTCATCGCGTAATCTATATAACAACGTTTCATTTCGTCACGAATATTAACGGGGATAATTTTTCCGTCATCAAATAAGCTTGTTTGAGCCAAAATTAAACTCCTCTTGTTAGTCTATAAAGACATTATAATATAAACAAGAGCCATTTGCAAAATATTAACAAAAGAAATATAGGTCAAAAAAATGATTTTGCATTTAGTGAATAACTTGTATGATAAAAGAACAAAAAAGGAAGTTAGAGGAAATTTTACTATGGCAGGCGTTTGGCCAAGCAAATATTTTCAAAACCCAAACCCAAAAGAATCTATCGAAGAAATTTGGGACGACATTGATGGGTATAGCTTCGAGCTTATGTATCAAGAAGAAAATATGCATGATAAAATTGACTTCGTTATCCCCCTTCCGCCATTAAAAAACAAAGGAAAAGTCATAAAAGGAATGTTCTATTCCCAAGCAACACAGCTCATTTTAGACAGATTTCCGGATTTAAAGAAGATATTTTTTGCTTGCGCAAATACGATGTTTTCTTCTTATTCATATTCAAAAGACGCAGATGTTTATTTAACTTGTTACGACAACAAAATCAGAGAAACATATTATAAAAATAAATATCCTGAAAAAAAAGATATCATTTTTGCGCCTTTACAAGATTGCGACTTTATGAACGAATACGAGATGGCGCCCACGTTTAACACTCCTAAAATCTATGACGTCATTTGTGTGTCCACTGCGTATCCTGTGAAAAACTTGCCAATGCTTGCAAGCGCTCTAAAAGAATATGAAAAAAAATATGGAAGAATATTAAAAGCTCTTGTTGCCATCGGCTCAAAAGACGCCTTTATTCGCCCAGACGGCACTATGGACTATTCTAAAGTGCGCTTTGACGCCAAAGAAGAGCTTGAAAAGATAGATAAGATTTTAGGCGACACAAGAAAATATATAGAATTTCGCCCATATATCGACCACAAAGACCTTCCAAAATTTTATACCCAAGCAAAATGCTGCATTTTGACTTCCCTTATGGAAGGAAAAAATAGGGCGATAAATGAGTCTATGAGCTGCGACACGCCTATTGTAGTCTTTAGAGACTTTAACAAATTCGCGCGCGGAGAATATCCAATCTTTCAAGGAAATTCAGGAGAATATGTTCCATATTTTGACGCAGGCTCCCTAGCGGACACAATTCATAAAGTCATAAACAACCAAAGAAACTATGACGCAAGAGAAAATTATTTAAGATATAACGGAAGAAAACATTTCGTAAACACATTAGTCGATTTAATCCCATATTACAGAGAAAATCTTCCTGAATACAGAGCAAATTCAATCCAAAACAACATCTGGATCGACCTTGCTTGCCAAAAAAATTACCAATTAAGCTATTTAGATTTCTTGTATGGAAAAAATTGCGCTATCCAGCACGTCAGAGGACTTAAAAACATCGAAAACCTAATAAATTTCTTCTATTCAAGATTTAAAATAAAGCCATAACTTAAAATTTAATCTTCCTTTTCTTTAAAAGGATTTGTCTTTTTTATTTTTCTTTTATAAATCACACCGCATTTAGAACAAGCTAAAACGCGCCCTGTGGAATCTATTGGGACAAACAAATGGTCGCATTTTTCTTCTTCTTTTCTTTCTTCTTTTTTGGCTTTTTGATTTTTATCTTTTTTCAAAGAAAAATTTTTGAATTTGCCTTGTTTTATATCGTTTTTTAATTTTATAAATAATTCTATTATGTACATATTTTTATATTATAATTTTATTATGAAAAAGTTAAAAAGATATATATCCTCCACTGTATCATACCATGATTTTAGACAAGCTGTTGAAATTGCAAAAAAACTCAATTGCGGAATAGAAATCTCTCGCTTTGGAAGATTAGCCGATATAGACATAAATTTTGAAAAAAATAAAAAAGAATATAGAGAAATCTTAGACGACTACGACATCGATGTCACATTGCATGGGTTCTTTTCAAATTTAAATGTTGCAGCAAAAGACCCTGCAATCTGCGCAATTAGCCAAAAAAGATATTATCAAAGCCTTGATTTGGCTGCCGAATTAGGGGCGTCTACGGTTGTATTTCACACTTGTTTCAATAATCTTTTAAAACAAAAAGCTTACCAAGAGATGTATTTTTTAAAAAACATCGAATTTTATAAAGAATTCATAAAAAACTTTGAAGATTTAGGAATAGTGGCGACCATAGAAAATGTCCACGAACCAAATAGCGACTTAATTAGAAGCCTCATCACAACAATCAATTCGCCAAATTTAAAAGCGACGATTGATATTGGCCACGCTAATTTACATTCTAATTTTCCGATTTCTCATTGGATAAAAGAATATGGAATTTTGCTTCGCCACATGCATTTTCACAACAACTTTAAAGACGAAGATTCGCACTCCAGCTTGCTTAGGGGAGACATAAACATAAAAGAAGTCTTGAGCGCTTTAAAAGAAATACAAATTTATCCTCAAATCACGTTTGAAATCTTTGACAAAGCCGCCTTAGAAGAATCTGTTCAATATTTTAACGAGCTTTGTGACGAGCTTGGAATAGAATATTGCTAATTTTTTTAAATTAGAAATTAAGCATAAAAAAAATCCTTCGATAATCGAAGGATTGAATCTTTTTTGTTCTTGATTCTCGTGTATAAAGGTTAGTGTGTGTATGAAAGGTAAATTAGTTTTGTTTTAATTTGTTTATTTATGTCTTACATATATATAAAGTATATATCAACTAATAAATTGCTTAACTTGTTTATTTTGTTACAAAACTTAATAAACTTCCAAAACACTACGCTTTTTCAAGAATAGCGACTGATTCAATGTGGTGGGTATAAGGAAACATATCCACTCCTTGAATAAATTTCGCTTCAAAGCCTTTTTCTTTTAAGAAAATAATGTCTCTTTTTAAAGTTTGAGGGTTGCAAGAAACATAGATTATGTTTTTTGCAAGAGAAGCCAATGTCTCAAGCCCTTCTTTTTCGAGCCCAGAGCGAGGCGGGTCCAAAACAACATAGTCAAATTTTAAATTTTCTTTTTTGAAATTCAAAAGGTGTTTTGTTGCGTCTCCTTCTAAAATTTCATAATTTTCTATGTTATTTAATTTAAAATTCTCTTTTGCCATTTTAATTGCATTTTTATTTTCTTCGACAAGAGTGATTTTCTTTGCTTTTTCTTTTAAATAAATCCCAATTGCGCCCACACCACCATAAGCGTCTAAAATAGTGGAATTTTCTTTGACATTATCTAAAACAACATCAAACAAAGCACTTGCGCCTTTTGGGTTTACTTGAAAGAAGCTTGTGGGGCCAATTTTAAACTTCTTGTCTTTCAAAGTTTCAATTATAAAATCTTCACCTAAGACTTTAATATCTTTTTCACCTAAAATTTTATTTGTCTTTTTAGGGTTTAAATTGATATAAATACTTTTTATATTTTCAAAATTTTCTTTTAGTTTATATGAAAACTTTGAAATCTTAGAAAGATATTTTTCAAGCTCATTTTCTTTAAGATTTAAAACGAAATTCAGCAAAACGCTTTCATCAAAAGAAGAAATTCTAAATAAAACATTTTTCAAAATCCCTTTATGAGTAATTTCATCGAAACAATCTAAAGGAAAATTTTCTCTAATGTATTTTGAAATTTCGTTTACAATTTCAGGCTGCATTGGGCAAAATTTGACGTTTGTTAAATCGTGGGAATTTGGCTTAAAATAGCCAAGCAAAATTCTTTTTGAATTTTTTGTTTGCCTTGCTTGAAATTGCACTTTGTGGCGATAATTCAAATCAGAAGTTTTTATGACGTCATAAATTTTATTTTCGTCTACGACATTATTAAAAATGTCTTTTAAAATAGAAGTTTTTTGAAAAACCGAATAATCAAGATCGCAAATTTGAAAGTCGCAGCTTCCACAAGCATTATAAATAGGGCAAATTGGCTTAATTCTGTTTTTCGATTTTTCTAATATTTCAATTATTTCGCCTTTTGCAAAATGCTTATTTAAAGAAACGATTTTGACTTTTATAAGTTCATCAGGCAAGCTTTTTGGCACAAAAACGACAAATTTTTCTTCTCCGACCCTCGAAAGCCCCAAAGAGCCAAAAGTTAATTTTTCTATTTTTACAATTATTTCGTCATTAATTTTCATAATTCCTATTATACATTGAAAAAACAATTAAATATATTTGTTTGCAATAATCCTCTTTTTATAATTAAATTAAACTATCACCAACATTAGAAAGGTATTTTATATATGACAAAAACAGTTCTTGTAGGGTTGTCTGGGGGCGTGGATTCAACAGTTGCAGCAATTCTTCTAAAAGAAAAAGGATATAACGTGATAGGTGCCACTATGGCAATTTGGGGAAATAGAGAAATCAAAGGAATGGCGCTTAAATCGGGGCACAAAGACGCTTGTTTTAGCCCAAACGAAAAAGAAGATATTGATGCAGCAAGAAAAATCGCAGAAGAAATAGGAATAGATTACCATGTTTTCGACTGCACCCAACAATACGAAGAAATTGTTTTAAAATACTTTAAAAATGAATATTTAAAAGGAAGAACTCCAAACCCTTGCATTTGGTGTAACGCTTTAGTTAAATTTGGCGCTTTGCCTTATGTTGCGCGCTTAAACGGGCTCGAATTTGACTATTTTGCAACTGGGCACTACGCAAGAGTGGAAAAAGGAGAAAACAGATATCTTTTAAAAAGAGGAATAATGCCAAAAAAAGACCAATCATATTTTCTTTATAAATTGACCCAAGACCAATTAAAAGAAATCATGCTTCCTTTGGGCGGATATAAGAAAGAAGAAATCAGAGAACTCGCAAGAAAATATGGCCTCACCGTGGCAGACAAGCCAGACAGCCAAGATTTCTATGACGGCGACTATAATGATTTATTAGGCATTCAAGATAAAATCGGAAACATCGTAGATTTAGAAGGTAATGTCTTAGGCCAACACAAAGGTATTTGGAATTACACAGTAGGTCAAAGAAAAGGCTTAGGAATTTCCTCAACCGAACCATTATATGTTTTATCTTTAAATAAAGACAAAAACGAAGTTGTAGTGGGCCCATTAGACAAAACTTTCAAAAAATCTTTAATTGCAAAAAACATCAACCTTGTATCTTTTGAAAAAATAGAAGATTCTTTTAAAGCAAAGGCTAAAATCCGCTCTACGCAAGAACCGCAAGATGTCACAGTAGAAAAAATAGACGATGACACGGTGAAAATCACATTTGACGAATATCAAAAATCAATCGCAATCGGACAGTCTGCGGTTGTGTATATAGATGACATCTTAGTCCTTGGCGGCATCATAGATAGCGTAGAATAGTAAATCTTTTAAAAAAAGTAGAAATGTAGTAGAATTAAATAAATGTTAGATTTAAAAGCAAAATACGAAATATTATCTTATTGCGTGGGCGACACGAAAGCTGGCACAAAAATGGGCAAAATGCAGCTTAAAAACCTAACCACAAATTCAATCATGAATTGCGTTTTGTGGGAAGAAACGCTTAACCGCACACAAGACAGCGCAACTAGAGTAGGCAACATCATAAAAATCATCACAGCAAGCTATAACGAAAAATATAACAATTGCTTGTTGAATAACTTTGAAGTCCTAGAACAAGCGACTTTAGGAATAGATAAAGAAAAAAGAGACGAAATTTTTCAAGAAATCATTGATATCATAAATTCTTTCAAAGATGAAAAATTGAAGACTTTCGTCTTGGATATCTTTAAAAATAACGAAGAAATTATAAAATTAGCGCCAGCGGCAAAGCAAATGCACCATAACTACATTGGCGGCCTTTTAATGCATACCTTAGAATGCGCTCAAATCGCCCAAACTCTTCTTCCAAAATTCAAAAAGAAATTAAACCGAGACGAAGTTTTGGCGGCTGCGATTTTGCACGACATCGGAAAAATTTACGAATATGACATCAACCCCGAATCGGGTGTTATCGACTACAACGAAAAATTCAAAAAAGACTGGATAACCCACTCGCAATATGGCTTCACGTTGTGTATGTCAAATGGCTTTTTAAACATCGCAAAAATGATAGCAGCCCACCACGGAAGAGCCGACTGGGGCGCTATGATTGACCTTGGGGAAAGAGACTTGGAGCCATTTTATTATATAATTCACCATGTCGATGATTTATCTGCAAAATTTGGCGCAACTAGCGTAAACGATTTAAAAAGCTTGTAAAATAAAAGAAAAGAGGACGTATGAAAATTTTAAAAACATTGCTTATATTTTTTAGTTTATTCCTTTTTCAAAATGCTTTTGGAGCACATCAGCTTTATGCCGACATTGATGGCGTAAATATTCCTTATGGAACAAAGTTTGAGCTTTCTTTGGCGCAAGACGTGACTTCTCAAGACGTCGTTCAAGGAGACATGTTTGACGCTTATTTAGTAAAAGACTTATATGTAAATAGAAAATTAATTTTGCCTGCAAAAACGATTTTCAGAGGAAGAATAAATGACATCAAATCTTCAAGAAGCCTTTCTCGCCCAGCAGTTTTATATTTAACTTTAGACCATTTGGTGACTAAAAGAGGAACCCAAGTTCCAATAAATTCAGGAATTTCTACCAACTTCGGCTATGTTTTAAAATCAGATAACGGGCTCACTTTGAACACAAATTATTTTACAGCAGCAAAAAGAGACCTTAAAAAAGCGGGTGCAATCGTGCCAAGGACAATCAAATGGGGCGCAACTTCAGGAGACAACTTATTCACAGGCGCAAAATATGTCTTTGTTCCAGTCGCAGCCTTGGGTGGAAGCATTGCTTGCGTGGGCTCAAGCGCATATAACGTAGTAGCCGACTTATTCAGAAAAGGCGACGAAGTAATATTAAAGAAAAACACAAAATTTGATATCATTTTGTTGTCCGGTTTATCCATTCCAGATTAAAATTAAAATTTAAAAAGAGCTTTAATCGAAAGCCACAAGACACCAAAACCATATTTCACGGAGCGAGCAAAGTTTATCGAGCTCGCTTCTTTAAAATATTTAGTAGGACAAGAAATTTCTCCAATAGAAAAATTATTTTTTGAAATTTCTGTGAGCATTTCGTTGTCGAAAATAAAATCGTTATCAAATTTATTAAAATCTATTTTTTCTAAAAGCTCTCTGCTAAATGCACGGTAGCCTGTGTGGTATTCTGAAAGCCCTTCTTTTAAGCAGAAATTTTGAAAAGCAGTCAAAAATCTGTTTGCAAAATATTTATATTTTGGCATTTTTGAATTTTTAGCGCTGTTCACCAAAAACCTTGAAGCCAAAGCACAATCATAATTCCCAAAAGCGACCATAGAAGCCATCGCAGGGATTAACCTTGGGTCATATTGAAAATCTGGGTGAAGCATAATCACTATATCTGCCCCTAATTTCAAAGCTTCTTTATAACAAGTCTTTTGGTTTGCCCCGTAGCCAAGGTTTTTTTCGTGGACAAAAGTCTTTATCCCAAGACTTTTTGAAATTTCAACAGTATTATCTAAAGAGCAATCGTCCACAAGCAAAATGTCGTCTATGATTTCTCTTGGGATAGCTTCATATATCTTATTTAGCGTTAAGCCTGCGCAATAGGCAGGCATAACAACAATTATTTTTTTATTATTTAACAAAATTTCCTCAAATTATACTTTTGGCAAATTTCTAAGTTTCAAGTGAAGTTCTCTTAATTGTTCTTCAGAAGCAAGGCTTGGAGCGTCTGTCATCAAGTCTTTAGCAGCTGAGTTTTTAGGGAACGCAATCACTTCTCTGATTGAATTTGCTCTTAACAACAAAGCAACCAATCTATCCAAGCCTATTGCCAAGCCGCCGTGTGGAGGTGTGCCATATTTAAATGCATTTACCAAGAATTCAAATTTGTTATGAATATCTTCTTCGGATAATCCAAGAGCATGGAACACTTTTTGTTGGATTTGAGCATCGTGAATTCTGATTGAGCCGCCACCTAGTTCGTTTCCGTTATAGATAATGTCATAAGCGATTGATTTAACATTTCCCTTGTCTGATTCAAGCTTATCAATATCTTCTTCTCTTGGCATTGTGAATGGGTGGTGCATAGATTTATATGTTCCATCTTCAAAAGAATATTCGAACAATGGGAAATCCACTACCCACAATAAATCATGTTTTGATTTATCAATCATTCCAAGTTTATCGCCAAAGTATAGTCTAAATCTTCCTAAAACGTCAAACACGATTTGAGGATAGTCGGCAACGAAGAACACGATATCGCCATTTTTCGCTTCTGCTCTTGTTTGGATTTCTTTGATTTGGTCTTCATTTAAGAATTTCAAAACAGGAGATTTAACTGTGCCATCTTCCATATATGTAATCCAAGCAAGACCTTTAGCGCCAAAAGAAATTGCTAAGTTTCTAACGTCGTCCATTTCTTTTCTGGAGTATCCGGCGATTCCCGGGATTTTAATCGCGCGAACGGTTCCGCCTTGTTTAATCACAGATTTAAAAGCTTCAAAAGTAGATTGTTCCATGATATCTGTAACGTTGAACAATTCAAGACCAAAGCGAGTGTCCGGTTTGTCTGAACCAAATCTGTCCATTGCTTCTTGCCAAGTAATTCTTCTAAATGGAGCTTTAACTTCAACCCCAGCAGCTTCAAAAGCTTTTTCAATCAAGCCTTCTGTCATTTTGATGACGTCATCTTGGTTTACAAAAGACATTTCCATATCCACTTGAGTGAATTCAGGCTGACGGTCTGCTCTTAGGTCTTCGTCTCTAAAGCATTTTGCGATTTGGTAATATTTTTCAAAGCCTGCAACCATCAAAAGTTGTTTGAAGATTTGAGGAGATTGAGGCAAAGCATAAAATTTTCCATCATGGATTCTTGAAGGAACCAAATAATCGCGAGCACCTTCAGGAGTAGCTTTGATTAAGATTGGAGTTTCAACTTCCATAAAATCTAAGTCGTTTAAATAATTTCTGATTGCAGCCACGATTTTATGACGCAAACGGAAATTTGACATCATTTTTTCGCGTCTTAAGTCTAAATAACGATATTTCAAACGCACGTCTTCTGAAACATTGTCGTCTTCTAAAACGAAAGGCAATGTTTGCGCGCAAGATAAAATTTTAACTTCGTCAGGATAAATTTCAATTGTTCCTGTTTTAAGTTTGTCGTTTATAGTGTCGTCTGGGCGTTTTGTAACTTTGCCTGTTGCTTGGATAACAAATTCAGGTTTGATTTTAGACAAAACTTTGTGCACTTCAGGGTTCACAGAAGGGTCTGCAACCAATTGAAAAAGACCGGTTTTATCTCTTAATTCAACAAAGATAATCCCGCCTAAGTCACGAATTGTGCTCGCCCAACCTGCTAGAGTGGCATTTTGCCCTATATTTGATTCATTTAGCTCTGTACAAGATTGTTTTTTATACGCTAATTCCATATTTTTTCCCTTTTTTCCAGTTTTTTAGTGCAATTATAATACAAACACACAAAAAAAAGTAGTTTTTCGGAAATTTTGCTTTATATTTTTTAAAAAATTACCGATTTTTAGCAAAAAATCATATTGAGAAGTTTTCAAATACATGGTAAAATAAGTATAGGTAGTGTGTAAAAGCTAAGGAGGGTATTATGATAAAACCACTTCAAGCGATAGCAAGTCGCACAATGGTGACTAGCCCCTTTGCTAACGGCGCAAAATCGGCAAAAACATATCAAGCCGCAACCTCATTTTCGCGTTTAGGCGAAAAATTAAATATAGATTGCAATGAAATGCGCTCCGTCACCAGAGCTGGTAAAAAGTTAGACTTATATGCCTAAAAGCGAGGTTAAACCTCGCTTTTTTAATAAAGAAAATTTTGTGGTAAAATCATATTATGTTCACAGGCTTAATCGAAAAAACTGCAAAAGTCCTTGATTTTTCGCTTTCTTCTAAAGGCGGAGTTTTGCGTGTCGAAAATGTTTTTGATGACGATTTAAAAATCGGAGATTCGATTGCAACAAATGGCTGCTGTTTGACTTTAACCAAAAAAACAACGAGCGAGCTATTTTTTGATGCCATGATAGAATCTCTTTCTATTTCAAATTTGAAAAATTTGAAAAAAGGAGACGTAGTGAACCTAGAGCGCGCGATGAAGCTAACAGATAGGTTAGATGGCCACATAGTCACAGGGCACATCGACACTATTTCAAAATTAAAAAAAATCACACAAGACGGCTTTTCAAAAAGGCTCGAATTTTCTTGCGACACAAGTTTAATTGTCCAAAAAGGCTCAATTGCAATTAATGGCGTAAGCCTCACGGTATCAAAGCTTTTTGAAGATGGATTTGAAGTCTCTTTAATTCCTGAAACGAAAACAAAAACCAATTTAGATAATTTAAAAATTGGTGATATAGTAAATATTGAATATGATATTTTTGCAAAATATATTCAAAAAATGTTTAAAAATAACAAAGAAAAAAAGGAAATCACACTTGAATTTTTAAAAGAAAACGGCTTTTAGAAATTCAAACCGGGAGGAAAAATGTTTAGCACAATAGAAGAAGCATTGGAAGATTATAAAAAAGGTAAAATCATAATCGTTGTGGACGACGAAAACAGAGAAAACGAAGGCGACATGATAGTAAACGCCAAGTTTGCAACCCCTGAAAACATAAATTATATGGCGCAAAATGCACGTGGGCTTGTTTGTGTCGCTATTGATAAGACTATTGCAGACAGAATGCAACTAAATCAAATGGTAGAACAAAACACAGAAGCTATGAAAACGGCTTTCACTGTTTCAATAGACGCTGACGAAAAATTTGGCACTACAACTGGGATTTCCGCCTTCGATAGAGCAAAAACAATCGAAGTTTTAATAACTTCCAAAGACCCAAATGACCTAAAGCGCCCAGGGCACTTATTCCCTTGTGTTTCTCGTTTAGGAGGAACCTTAGAGCGAATTGGGCACACAGAATCCGTTGTGGACCTTGCCAGGCTTTCAAATTTGCCTTTGGCTGGGGCAATGTGCGAAATCATGCAAGAAGATGGACACATGGCTCGAAGAGACTATATTTTAGACTTCGCAAAGAAAAACGACATCAAAGTTATCACAGTAGCCGACCTTGTGAAATATAGAATTAAAAGAGAAATGATTGTAAAATTGGAAGCAAAAGCCGACCTTCCAACGCAATTTGGGCATTTTACAATTTATGGTTATAGAAATGTTTTAAATAACAACGAGTATGTGGCATTAGCAAAAGACGACGGCACGGACAAAATCCCTCTTGTTCGCGTGCACAGCGAATGTTTAACAGGCGACGTCTTCCACAGCCTTCGCTGCGACTGCAATTACCAGCTTCATTGCGCGCTCGCTATGATTGAAAGATATGGAAAAGGCGCTCTTGTATATATGAAAGGCCACGAAGGAAGAGGAATCGGGCTCATCAATAAAATCAAAGCTTATGCCCTTCAAGAAAAAGGTGAAGATACGGTTGAAGCAAACATCTCTCTTGGCTTTGCTCCTGATTTAAGGGATTATGGCATAGGCGCTCAAATTTTGAAATTATTAGGATATGAAAAATTTAACCTTTTGACAAATAACCCGACAAAAATTGTAGGCTTAAAGGGCTATGGGCTTGAAATCAACGAAAGAGTGCCAATCGAGCCTGTTTTAGATAAATATAACGAAAAATATATAAAAACCAAGATTGAAAAAATGTCCCATTTGATTGAAGCCTGAGTGCAGTTGATGTGAGGCGCGACGCGCCCACAGAAACAAACGAAGGCATAGGTGTGTGTAGTCCGTGACGGCAGACCGATGAGGTCTGGCGGACAGGACGGAAACCGTACCTGAAACAAGTGAGCCTAGCAATGCTTTGCTTGGCGAACGCAGTTGAAGGCAAGTTTGTGTGAAGCTCGAAGGCGGTTGCGATGAGCGAGCAGCAAGCACGCAGACCTTAGATGTGCGACGTAAGAATTTTCGAAGAAAATTCCACAGGAGCAAGCCTGAGTCGAGCGAATTAATATGCGACACGTCATTCTGAACTTGTTTCAGAATCTTAATTCAATGTTAAATTCTCGCATTCTATGTTTTAGAGATTCTGAACAAATTGAAAAATTTCACCATCGTTCATTTTTCTAATTTTTCAGAATGACGTATTGTTTTATTAAATGTAGGTCGGGTTTACTAACCCGACAAAGGCTCCTGTGAAATCTGCGAAATGAGCTTTTGACTTTGTCAACGCTCCTGCTTCGCAAAGATTTCCACGTCGCCATGGTACGGACTACACAAAAGCCAAACTCGTCGTTTGTCTTTTGTTTCGCACACCTATGCCCTCGTTTTGCTCAAGCTGGCAAGTCTGCCTAGCTTTCGCTTTATTCGGGCTAAAAAAAGGAGGGCAAAGCCCTCCACACATCAAAACTTAAATCCTCACAATTAAATCCTATTAATCCTCTATGGGCAAGACCCGTCTGCATTTGGCGATTGTCCGCCCCAATGGAAAAGATCCCCTTGGCACCACGTGCAAGCATCTTTTGTTTCGTGATAAACCGTACATTTACTTACAGGTGTGCTCTTGTGGCAAACTTGATCAACTATATAATATCCATTAGTGCATTTTTGACATAAATCTTTAAATGGCTCATAGGTGCCACAATTTTCAACCGTTTTTGTCCTTGCAACACAAGTTGAGCCTGTAGAATAATAGCCATTGTTGCATAATTCACAGCTTGTATACGTATTATTATAAGTTCCGCAATTAGGCACAGCGTCTGTAATACAGCGAACTGTAGCAGCTCCTGTTTTTATCATAGAACTATAGCTATAAGTATTATCGTAATCTGTGTGCGTTGTGCCATCATCCAATGTATGCTCGCTCGACTCTTGAACAAATTTATAATAATAAGCATTTAAATAAGTACCATTACTATTTCTTGTTTCATTTGATTGCCAAACATAGCCGGCATAACAATTATTAGAACTTCCAGCACCCATGCATTGTTTTTTTGCATAGCAAGAAACAGCCTGATTTCCTTCTTGGTCGCATAACTGCAATATTTTATCATTATGCCACCAATCAATTTCTCCAGAAGTCGGTAATCTCCAAGACCTTCCTTCTAAATTATAGCTGTTACAAATCGCTTTTGCTGCTGCCCAATTGCAGACAGTCCTCGTGCATGCCGGATATTCGCCATTTTGTTTTGTGCAATGGTTAGGACTTGCAGTCTCTCCTTGCCAACAGCATTTTGTAGAATAATCACCTTTAGAGCCACAAGTCTCCCCGACATTTACGACGTTTACGCCTGCGCTTGTTGGGATTTGCGTATTTGGAGTGTCCCCTATGTTATATCTTAAAACATAAACCCCTTTGATGTTTGAATAAGAAAGCTTCGCTTGGCATTTTCCATTCACTACTTTATAAGACATAGCGCACTCTATGCATTCGTCTTTTGTTTTATGATATTCTGTGCAATATTTGTCTTGAGTCACCGCCTTACATTGATTATTTGATAAGTAATATCCTTCTTTACATTCTTTGCAGGTTATGTTGTTTTCTGCATAAATTTTGCAATTTGGTACTTCTCTTTCGTTTGCGACGCACCTAACACTAAAAGCGCAACTATTTGGATAATCTGAATTTGATGTCCAAGAGCCTTTATCTAAATATCTTCTACTTATATAATTATCCTTCACAAAAGTCGAACTCCAAACTGTGTTTGGGTAACATTGGCCTTTATATGCGCCCTTACAAGTAGGCTCTCCGCAATATGCAGATTTATAGCCGGCCGTGTTTGAGCACAACATCAAACCGCCATCTCCAAGGCCTATTGAATATGTTCCCCAATTCGAGATTTCTCTTGATGTGGGCAAACGCCAAGTTCTTCCATCTTTTTTATAATTTTCGCAAATCGCATTCGCAGCAGCCCAGTTGCAGACAGTCCTGTTGCAGCCTGAGTAATATCCATTTTGAGCGTCGCAAGAAGTCCCCGAAGTCGCCCCTTGCCAACAACATTTTGTGGAATAATCCTTGCTTGCGCCGCAAGCAACACTTGGAGCCACGACGTTTACCCCGGCAGAAGCTAAAACCGCACTATCTCCCGTAGAATCTCCTAGGTTATATTGCGTCACAAAAAGATTATTAATCTTACAAACACCATTTAAGCAAGGATGACAAGTGCAAGTGTCGCTATCTAGGATTTCATCTGCTGTACAAATATCTCCGCATTTATTTGTATTTTCGTTTGAAGAAGTGCCTTTCCCCAAACCGGCCACGATTGAATTAGAAGCGAGCTTTTTTGTAATCACAGGCACAAAAACAGCAGCAATCATAGAAATAACTATCAAAGAAATCATCAATTCGACAAGAGAAAATGCCAAAAATTTCTTCGAAAAGCACCTATCCACAAAAGAGCCAAGGCCCCACTTGCGCCAATTTTTCATACTATATTCCTTATTTTGTGTTTCGATGTATTCTAAGCCAAAAGAGCCTAGAAAATAACTTTTTTATAAAAATTTCATGTTATTTATAAGTTATAAGTTATATATTAAAACTTATAACATTATTATACTTATAAGTCAATATTTATATACTTATAAGTATGGATAAAAAGACTCTTTTAAAAAAATTCGGCAAAAACGTCAAAATAGCAAGAATTAAAAAAGACTTAACCCAAGAAAAACTAGCGGAAATCATGAATGTATCACAAAATTATGTCGCAAACATAGAATGCGGAAAAGCAAATATGTCTTTGGCCAAAATCTATGAATTAGCAGAATTTTTAAACACAGAAATCTCTTCTTTAATTCTTTTTGAAAATTAGCCCATATAAAAAAGCACATCAATAATTAAATCGGCGCATAAAATATAAATCGTTGTAATGATAGCAGATTTTGTCGTGGATTCTCCGACATTTTTAGCGCCACCTCTCGTGTTGAAGCCCACAGTCGAACACACAAGAGCGATGAGCCCCCCAAACACAAGCGCTTTAAATAAGCTTATATAAAGGTCTTTTAAGACCAACATTTGCCAAACGGAATTGAAATAACGAAAAGGGTGAAGCTCAATAGAATAAAAAGAAACTATCATGCCCCCCAAAGTCCCTATTAATTCGGCAGTTAAAACTATACAAAAACAAGAAATTGAAGCTGCCACAATGCGAGGAGCAAAATAATATCCAATTGAATCTACTTTTAAAACATCAATTGCTTCAATTTGGCTTGTGACTTGCATGTTGGCAGCTTGCGCTGTGATTGCGGTTCCGGCT
>CAKURL010000008.1 GCA_934675685.1 uncultured Candidatus Melainabacteria bacterium
CCCGTGCACATCGCCTTCATTCCGATTTTAATTCCGCCTTTAATCGGGCTTATGAATAAATTGAAGCTAGATAGAAGAGCGGTCGCTTGCACCTTGGCTTTTGGCTTAAAAGCTCCATATATTGCAATCCCTGCCGGCTTTGGGCTCATTTTTCAAGGCTTGATTGCAGATAATTTGACTCAAAATGGCATGGTAACTTTAAAAACGGATATCTGGAAAAGCTCTTGGGTTTTGGGCTTTGCGATGTTTTTAGCACTTTTGGTTGCGATTTTTGTAAGCTATAGAAAAGAAAGAATTTACAAAACCCAAGAAGAAGAAACTATAGTTCAAAATAAAGATTTAAAATTTAAAAAGAAACATTTTATAACCCTTTTAGGTGCCGTAATTACTCTAATTGTCCAATTGGTGAGTGGTTCTTTGCCACTAGGGGCTCTGGTTGGGCTTATTGTGATTTTTGGTTTTAGAGCTGTTTCTCATAAAAACATGGACTTTTTAATTAACGAAGGCGTTGGGCTTATGGGCTATATCGCTTTTGTAATGCTTGTTTGCGCAGGCTATGCCCTTGTTTTAAAAGAAACAGGGGGGATTGATAGCTTGATGAATTGGATTTTACCTTTGGTGGAACATTCAAAGCTTTTGGCTACTTTATCTATGCTTTTAATCGGGCTTTTAATCACAATAGGAATAGGTTCTTCCTTTGGGACGATTCCGATTTTAGCGGTTTTATTTGTTCCTTTGTGCCAAAAGTTGGGCTTTAGTGCCCAAGCGACGATTATCCTTCTTTGCGCTTCGGCTGCCTTAGGGGACGCGGGCTCTCCTGCTTCAGACACGACCTTAGGCCCCACAGCAGGGCTCAATGTGGACAACCAACACGACCACATAAAAGATACTTGTATTCCTACTTTTATTCATTTTAATTTAGCCTTAATTATCATGACTTTAATTGCAGTATTTTTATTTTAGTGTTTGTTTATCGGGCTAAATTATGCTAATATCTAGGTATGTCTATATTAAAAATTATTGAATACGGAAACCCATTATTAAGGGAACAATCAAAAGAAGTTGGAAAAATTTCCAAAAAAGTTAAAAATTTAATCACAGATATGCTAGAAACAATGTACCACGCAAATGGCGTTGGGCTTGCTGCTGTGCAAGTCGGGGTGTTGTCTAGGATTTTTGTAATCGACGTTTCAGACCCAAATGGGCCAATAAACCCTCAAATTTTTATTAACCCAAAAATTATCAAAAAATCTGGAGCAATAAATAGCTACGAGGGCTGTTTGAGCTTTCCTAAAGCTTATACAAATTCAAGACGTTATAAAAATGTCACAGTAAAAGCGCTCGATATAAATGGAAGGTCATTTATCAAAGAAGCGAAAGATGGCGAGCTTTTGGCGCGCGCAATTCAACACGAATTCGACCATTTAGATGGCAAACTTTTTATCGACCATTGCAGAAACAGATTTGAAGCAAATGAAGTTTTGAAAAAATATAATTTGCCTGCAATTGAAGAAGATAAATTAATCGATGAAGACTTCTTAGAAGAAGAAATTGTGGAATTTGAGAAAAATCACCCCAAAGAAGTCGAAGAACAAAGAAAAGAGCAAATGGGCGAATAATATGGAAGATAAACTAAAAAACAAAATAAAAGTAGTCTTTTTGGCAACGCCAGATATTGCTCTTGAAAGCTTCAAATTTTTCATAAATTCCCCTGATTACGATGTTCAAGCTCTTGTGACTCAAAAAGCAAAAGCTCAAAACAGGGGTAAAAAAATAGTCGAAAGAAACATAACAAAATTGGCAAAAGAAAACAATATATTGGTTTTTGAGCCTGATAGAATTTCAAAAAGCCCTGAAGTTATTGAAGAGTTAAAGAAAATGGAGCCGGATTTTCTTGTGACTTTTGCTTTCGGGCAAATTTTGTCTCAAGAAGTGATTGATATTCCAAAATTCAATACGATAAACCTCCACGCTAGCTTGTTGCCTAAATATCGTGGGGCGAACCCAATTAGCCAATCAATAGTGGAAGGGGAAAAAGAAACCGGAATTACAACTATGAAGACAGTTTTGGAACTGGATAAAGGCGACATTTGCCTTCAAGAAAAGATTGAAATTCCATTTGAGATGAATGTAATTGAATTAATGGAAAAAATTTCTTTTCTTAGCCCAGATTTATTAGATAAAACTTTAAAAGGCTTGTATAATGGCACTTTAAAATCAATCTGCCAAGACGATTCTAAAGCAACTTTTACAAAGAAAATTAAAAAAGAAGAAAAAGAAATCGATTGGAAAACAAACAACATTTGCCTTCACAATAAAATCAGAGGAATGTATAAAATAAATACAAATCACACAAGATTTAACAACAAATTAATTCAAATTATAAAAACTTCTTGCCCAGATTGCCTTGAAGGCACAAATGTTCGCACAAATTGCGGCGAAATTTTAGAAATTTCCAAAAAAGGAATTTTAGTGAAATGCCAAGAAGGAAATATTTTGATTGAAAAATTAAAGCCGGAAGGAAAAGGCGAGATAAACGCTTTCGATTGGGCAAACGGAGCAAGGATTAAAGTCGGAGATTGTTTTCAAGGAGCATAAAATGACTTCAAGAGGAATTAGAGGGGCAATTACATTAGCTTCTAACACAAAAGAAGAAGTAAAAAATGCAACAATTGAGCTTTTAGAGGAAATGTTAAAAGCAAACGAAATCAACCCAAAAGACATCGCTTTTGCTATTTTTACCGTGAGCCCTGATATAAATGCAGATTTTCCTGCAAAATATGCAAGGGAGTTTTGTGGCTTTAATTTAGTCCCTATGATGTGCTATTTTGAAATGGACGTCCAAGGCGCAATTAAGAAGTGTTTAAGAGTTTTGCTCAATGTGAACACTTCAAAAACCCAAGAAGAAATTAAACATATTTACTTAAAAGAAGCAAAAAAATTGAGACAAGATTTATAAAATATTTTACAAAGGAAATAAAAATGACAGCAGAAGTAGTTAATATTAAAGAGGTTAATTACCCTTACCTTGAAAAACCTTTGAAAGTTGTGACTTTTTCAAATGGGCATACTCTTATTTTGGCGTATAAAAAAAGCCCTATTGTAAATGTCTCTTCTTGGGTGAAAACAGGTTCCATTAACGAAAACAACGAGAATAATGGCGTTTCTCATTTTGTCGAACACTTGCTTTTCAAAGGAACAACAAAATATAAAGCAGGCATGTTTGATAAAACCATGGAAAGAAATGGTGGCTTAATCAACGCTGCGACTTGGAAAGACTACACTTTCTATTATATAAATATTCCAAAAGAAAATTTTGAAATCGCATTTTCGATGCATGCGGATATGATGACAGATGCACTTTTCCCAATAGAAGAAATAGGTCCGGCTTTCGACCCAAAAGGAAAAGCTCCAGAAGACAAAAGAGAAAGATATGTTGTAATTGAAGAGATTAAAATGGGCCAAGACAACAATTGGAGAAAGATTTATAAAAATCTTAATTCAATCATGTACGATTCTCACCCATACAAAAGAGAAGTCATTGGCACAAAAGAAATCATCGCAAACATCTCTCAAGAAGAAATTGCAAGGTATTATAAAACTTTCTATACCCCAGAAAATATAACTACAATCGTAGCAGGAGACATTGAAGAAAACCTTGTAATCGAGCTTGCTAAAAAAGAATTTAAATTTAAAGATAATAAAGATATTAAAAAGTGTGTTCCGGACAAAAGAACGCCTGAAACAAAAATAAAAAATCCAAAGACAATTGTGGATTATTCAAATGTCCAAGCAGGCTATTTGATGATGGGTGCGCTGTGCGACAAGGCAAATAACTTAAAAGAAACAATAGCTCTTGATGTGATTTCTACAATCTTAGGGGACGGCAAAAGCTCTAGGTTATATAGAGATTTGATTGAACATGAAAAAAATCCTTATGTTTTTCAAATCGAAACTTCGCACTACCAATTTAAAGAAGGCGACAATTTCTTCATTGAAGCTTGTTTTGAGCCAAAAGAAAAAGATAAATTGCTAGAAGAAATCAAAAAGCAATTGTTGAATTTAGAAAAAATAGATAAAGAAGAGCTCGAAAAAGCGAAAAAAAGAACAAAAGTCGATTTTGCAAGAGAAGCAGAAATGGTCTCGACCATAGCAGACGCAATAGGCCATTATGTCACTGTTTTAGGCGACGTTGAGCTTGTGGATAAATTCCTTAAAACCTTAGATGAAATTGATTGCAATTATATTGAAGAAATTGCAAAAAAATATCTAAACCCAGAATTTATGTCTATCAGCCTACTTTTGCCAGAAGGAGAAAAGTAAAATGGAAATTTTAAAAAGAAATAATATAAATATTTTGCTTGAAAAAGCGCCAAAGACTCCAAGGACAAGCTTTGATATATTTTTCAAAATGATGAAGCCTGAAAAATATTTTGGGTTAGCTTTTCTTTTTTCTCGTTTGCTTTTGCAAGGGACTAAAAACTACAGCGCAAGCGAGCTTGCTTTGGAATTTGAAAAAGAATGTATTGAAATTTCAATCAAAGCAAAAAGAGATTATTTTAAAATCTCGATGGAATTTTTAAACGAAGATTTTAAAAAAGCGCTTGAATTATTAAGAGAAATCCTTTTGAATTCGACTTTTGAAGAATTGGAAAAAGAAGTTGTAAAAGTCAAAGGCGAGCTTGTCTCAGACTTAGATGACGCAAGGGCAAAGCTTATGGATACTTATTCTGGTAATGTCTTTAAAGACCACCATTATGGTTGCTCTAACACTAAAATTTTAGAAAATATCGATAAAATCACAAAAAAAGATATCGAAGAAATTAAAGAAGAATTGTTCAAAAGCCCAAGCGCAGTCGTTCTTGTGGGCGATTTTAAAGACGAAGAGAAGTTGTTAGATGAAATCACATCTAACCTCGATTTCTTAAAAGAAACGAAAGAAACAATTAAAATCGACGAAATTGAAAAAATTTCAACAGACTTTAGAAAAGAAGATGAATTTATCTGGATTTCAAAGAATGACGCAAAACAAGCGCAAATCATGCAAGGTTGCATTTTAGAGTCTTATGACTCTCCAAAATGCGCGATTTACACTCTTTTAAATGAAATCTATGGCTCCTTGGGGCTTTCAAGCAGGCTTTTTGTAAATTTAAGAGACAAACAAGGGCTCGCTTATGCCGTTCGAAGCAGATATGAAAAATTTTCAAAATGCGCACTATTTTCTATGTATATAGGGACTTCTCCAAAAAATATTCAAAAATGCATTGATGGCTTCAAAGAAGAACTTCAAAAAATCGTGGATACCCCCGTTTTAGAAGAAGAATTGGAAGGCGCTAAAAAAAGTTTGTCCGGAAAATTGAAACATTGTTCTCAAACAAATGCGCAAAATTCAGATATTGCAGGATATGACTATATCACAGGCCTTGGCTTAGGTCATAGCGAAAAATTCTTAAAAGAAATTTATAAAGTAAATGCTAAAGATATTTCAAAAGCCGCAAAAGAAATAATTGAAAAGCCAAAGCTTTTGGTGATTATTGCTCCTGATGAATATAAAATAAATCCTTAGAAAATAAGTTATAAATAAAAAAGAGGCCTTAATTTTTTTTAAGACCTCTTTTTTAAGTTTTTATTTTTCTTATGCGTTTTCTTTTTCGAATTTTGTCATAAAGTCAACAAGCGCTTGAACGCCTTCGATTGGCATTGCATTATAAATAGAAGCTCTCATGCCGCCCACGGTTCTGTGGCCTTTTAATTGTAAAAGCCCAGCTTTTGTGGATTCTTCGATGAATTTTTTGTCTAATTCGTCATTTCCTGTCACAAAAGGCACATTCATCAAAGAGCGAGAAGCTTTTTCTACTGTTCCTTTGAACATTTTTGAATTATCAAGAAAATCATACAAAATGCGCGCTTTCTTTTCATTTAATTCTTTCATTTTTTCTAAACCGCCCATTTTTTTAAGCCACTTAAACACCAAGCCGCAAATATAAATTCCGTAAGCCGGAGGAGTATTATACAGGCTATCTTTGTCTGCGTGGATTTTATAATTCAACATAGTAGGGCACCAAGAAGGAAGTTCTTCTTCTGATTTCAATAAATCTTCTCTGATGATTACGATTTGAACGCCCGCAGGGCCAACATTTTTTTGAACCCCTGCAAAAATAAGCCCATATTTAGAAACATCAACAGGCTCGGACAAAAAGCAAGATGACATATCGGAAACTAAAATTTTACCTTTTGTGTTTGGCAAAGTGTGGAATTTTGTTCCATAGATTGTGTTGTTTTCGCAAATATAGACATAATCAGCATTTTTTGAGATTTCTAAATCGCTGCAATCAGGGATATATGAGAAATTTTTGTCCTCTGAAGAAGCGATTTTATTTATTTTTCCATATTTTTGAGCTTCTTTATAAGCTTTTTTAGCCCATTGGCCGGTCACAATATAATCTGCTTCGCCATTTTCTTTTTTTAAAAGGTTGATTGGAACCATGGAAAATTGCAAATGAGCTCCGCCTTGCAAGAATAAGACTTTATAGTTTTCAGGAATATTCATTAATTCTCTTAGGTCTTTTTCTGCGGTTTTGATGATATTGTCATAGATTTTGGAGCGGTGGGACATTTCCATAACGCTCATACCGGAATTTTGGTAGTTCATCATATCATCTCTTGCGCTTTCCAACACTTCAACAGGTAAAACTGCAGGCCCTGCCGAAAAATTAAAGGCTCTATTGTATTTATTTTCCATTTTTCCTCCCCTTTTTTCTTTTAAATTCATTATATTATAAATATCTTTTAAAAACAAAAATCAAGAGCTCTCAAAAATTTAAGAGCTCTTGATTTTAATTCATAAAGCTTGAAACAACTGCCATTACAATTGTTAAACCAATTGTATAGAACAAAGGAAAAGCGACATCGGAACATAAGCCCAAAAAGTGCCCTTGCTCTTGCGGAGTTGAAGCAATTTTTTCTTCGTTCATTATTCTCTCCTTTTTTATTAAATACTAAAAAATAGTATTTTAAGGAGCGCGAATATTGTTAGCATTAGGAGCGCTTTTTGATGGGAATAATTGGGAGAACCCATAAAAGCGATATGAAATTTTGTTTTTATTTAATGAAAAATTGTTTTCTGAAGCCAAAAATGGGTGATAAGGCGAAGTCTTGTTTGAAATTTGGATTTTTTTGTTTTGGCTTGTTGTAAAGTGCGCATTTTCTTTTCTTGTGTTGAAAATTTCGCCATTAGTTTTTTGTGCTTCTATTGTGAATGTTTTTGTTGCAGAAAAGTTTTCAATTTCGTTTGCCAGTAGCTTGCCCGAGATTGAAACTAAAAATAAAAATACTATAAAAAATATTTTTAAAAATTTCTTCACGTGGCTCATTATAGCATAAAAATATTTTATTTAAAGTATAATAAAGCTATGAATGAAAAAAAGACTATTGAAGAAGAATTCATCTCGACTTTGTCGCATGAAATAAGGACGCCTTTGACGAGCATTAAAGGCTTTTCTCAGACTATGCTTGGAGCATGGGACAAGATAGACGACGAAAAAAAGAAAGAATTTTTAAAAATTATCTTAGAACAATCTCAAAGGTTGATTAACCTAGTGGAAAATGTTTTGAATGTGGCAAAGCTAGATAGCAACAATTCTGGCGTGATTTTGTCTAAGGTTGATATTTTGGCTCTTGTGAAAAATTGCGTAAATATTGTTCAAATAAATAACAAAGATTTTTCTTTCTTAATAAAAGAGCCTAAAAACAATCTTTTTTCCCTCTGTGACCAAGATAAAACTCAGCAAATTGTTTTGAATATCTTGGATAATGCTGTGAAATATTCGAAAAATTCTTCTAAGGTCGAAATAAAGCTCGAAAACAAAGGAGATTTCAACTTAATTTCCATTAAAAATTATGGAAGTTATTTAGAAAAAGAAGAGCAAGAAAAAATATTTGAGAAATTTTATAGAGTCGATTCATATATAAAATCTTCGACACAAGGAAGTGGGCTTGGGCTTTATATCGCAAAAAACCTTGCAGAAAAAATGCAAGGAGACATTTTGGTCAATTCTTCAAAAGAGGAAAATTTTTGCGAAATGATAGTGAAGCTTCCTATCTATAATGTTGAAAAAATGACAAAAAATATAAAATTAAAAGATTAAATCTAAGGGAAAAAAGTGTATAAAACAAAAATTTTAATAATTTCAAATAGAAAAGAGTTATCTGTTAAATATAAAAAATTAATCGATAGCTTAAACCAAGAGGCAATAATAGAAAAAGATTTGTCTCAAGCGCTTTTGACCATACAAAAGCAAGAGGCTGAATTTATTGTGATTTCAGATACAATCAAAGAAAACCTAAGCGATTTTATTAAAAAAATAAGAATTTTAACATATAATTTTCGCCCGATTATAATTGCGATTTCAAAATCAAATGACTTAGAAGACAGGTTGAATGCTCTTGAAGCTGGGGCGGACGACTTTTTAGGAGAAGAAATCACAAAACAAGAATTTCAAGTGCGCTTAAAAGCGCACTTAAGGCGCTATTTGGAAAGCTCCATCGACCAAACAACAAATTTATTTAATAAAGCAATTACTCAAAAAGCTTTGAAAAGAAGCTTGGAAGAGGAAAATCGAGCATATATTTTAATCAAAATTAAAAGTATCGAAAACTATAGAAAAACCCATGGTGAAATTGCTTATGAAAAAGTCTTTAAAACCCTTGGTGCAATCATAAAATCGACATTATCAAACAACGATTTTTCAGGACACTTAGAACAAAACGAGATTATTTTGATTACATCTTGTTTCCAAGCGGAGAAAATCTGCGCGTTTTTAGTTTTTGCGTTTGATAATATTTTAAATAAATTTTATTCTGAAGATGAATTTGAAAACAATTTCACAATCCAAACAGACGATAATGTTTTGGAAAATAAAGACTATTTAATGCGCCTTTATATCACAGCAGCAAAGCCTCAAAGGCAAAAAGAAGATTATAGAAACATTATAAATAATTTAAATTCTTTAATGAAAATTTGCGAAAATTCGCCAAATTCTATTTATGTAATAGATAGATTTAGGCTTGAAGGCGCAACTGTGAAAAAAGAAAAAAATATTTTGATTTTAGAATACGATAGCGCCTTATCATATCTTTTGAAAAACGTTTGTGAAATTAATGGAATAGAAGCAAATATCGCAAAAAACGTCGAAGACTTTAAAGAAATCTATGAAGCCCAAAAGCCGCAGGTGGTTGTCTTGGATTGGGGAAGAGAAAAGACTTCAAAGAGCCTTGAGCTTGCAAAAGAAATCTCTAAAGACGAAGTCAAGCTCATTTTTTCATCTTCTTATTTGAACAAAAAAGAAATTCTTCGCTCGGGCGCAGATTTATATATGCCAAAGCCTTATGAGATAGATGAGATGCTTTATTGGATTAAAAAATTTTTAAATATTTAAGCTATTTGTTAATCAGGGAAGTAGTAATCATACCCGTTTCGTCATCTATTTCGATTATTTTATAACAATTTGTTTTTTTGAAGTCTGGTGTGATTATGTTATAAATTCCGTTTTTTGAAAATTCAGCATTTTCGTGATAATGCCCAGAAACAATAGCTATCACGTTTTTGTGTTTGGATAAGACTTTTAAATAATCCTCTTTTTTCCACAAATTAGCATTTTCATATTTTGTGTCCACCAAAGGGAAATGCTGCAAAATTACGACTTTTTTATTTGAATATTTTTTTAAATTGTAATCAAGCCAATCGAGCTCGTCTTTTTTGAAATATCCGCTCGAAGAAGCAAAATATTCTTTAACTCCGTTCATAGAAAGAAAAACGATATTTCCTTTTTTTATTGCGTAGTTTGGGTTTTGGCTGTGGTAGCGGCCTAGGATTTTTCTTGTTAAAAACATATAGTTTTCGCAAGTCATTGATTTTGCTTCGGATAGGTCGTGGTTGCCTATGATTATATATGGTTTTTTGTGTAATTTTTTAATTATTCTTAAGAAATTATAATAATCTTTTCCATCTGCGCTATCGATGTTGTCGCCTGTAAACACAACAAAATCGATGTCTTTATGATTTTTATTTATTTCTTTTATTGTTTCTTTTAGGGGTATTTCGTTTTTAGATTTAAAATGCACATCTGTGATTTGAATAAATTTAACTATTTTTGCATTTGCAAGAAGGCAAAAATTTTGAAAAACTAGAGCCAACAAGGCTATAAAAAACATTTTTTTGATTATTTTATTCATGGGAAAATTATAACATAAATAAATGTTAAGAAACTGTAAAACATTTAAAAATAAATATTTGTAAATTTTTATATTCTTGTTAGAATAGATACATAAGATAAAATTATATAGAATGTCCCTTGTTAGGACATTCTCTTAATAAGAAAAGATTTCAAGATAAAACCCCTAGGAAAGGTAGAAAAAATGGGAATTAAAGGTAAAAACGACAAAATGGTTGTCCTTGCTTGCGAAGATTGCAAAGAAAGAAATTATACAACTACAAAAAATAAAAAAACAAATAAAGAAAGAATGGAATTAAAAAAATATTGTCCAACTTGCAAAACTCACACAGTTCACAAAGAAACTAAGTAATAAGCGCAAGCTGAAGTTCCCAAGTGGTTTGCGTTGAGCAAAGCACTGGAACTTATAAAAGGTGACGTAGGATAATCGAGTTTGCGAACGACAGCGAAGCGATAGTGAGCCAAACGAGATACCCACAGGAACCGAAAAGCATAAGTTGGTGCGATAATCGGTAGATAATAAATCTTAAAAGCAATTTGATAATTAAATTTGCGTCCTTAGTTCAGTTGGTAGAACGTCGGTCTCCAAAACCGGATGTCGAGGGTTCGAGTCCTTCAGGGCGCGAATTTCAATTTAAGTTTAGAAAGTAAAAAATGGCTTCAACAGAAAAAAATACAAATTCTAATAAAAACTTTAAAGAAGAAATGATTTCGTATTTTAAAGGCGTAAAAGCTGAATGGTCAAAGGTTTCTTGGCCTACTAAACAACAAGTTATTGTTGAAACGGGAATTGTTTTGGCGGTCGTTGTGTTTTTTACTCTTGTTGTTTATTTTATGGATATAATTTTCAAAGCTCTTTTGGATTTAATTAAGTAAAGGTTGAAAAATGTCAGAAAAAGAAAACGAATTGCAAAACGAAGAACAATTGGAAACTCCGGTTGAAGAAAATATTTACATAAGCAAAGAAGAAACACACAACGTCGAAAAAGCCCCACAAAAAAGATGGTATGTGGTTCATACGTATTCTGGTTATGAAAATAAAGTTAAAGTTAACCTTCAAAAACGTATTGAATACATGAATATGGGCGAAAAAATCTTCAGAATTGAAGTTCCTCAAAAAAGCATTACACAAGTGCGCGCAGGCAAAAAGACTACTAAAGAAGAAAAAATCTTCCCTGGATATGTGCTTGTTGAAATGATTATGGACGAAGAATCTTGGTATGTGGTTCGTCACACGGCAGGAGTTACAAAATTCGTCGGCACTGCGAAAAGACCAATCGCAGCAAAAGATTCTGAAATTAAAAAGATTATTCATAGAGGTCAACAAACTACAACTAAAATCGAACTTGACGTTAAAGTTGGCGACAAAGTTAAGATTGTTTCTGGGCCGTTTGCAGACTTTATCGGAGACATTACGGAAGTATATCCTGATAAATCTAAATTGCGCGCAATGGTTTCAATCTTTGGTCGTGAAACACCTGTTGAGCTTGAATATAAACAAATTCAAAAAGTATAATGTGCTTGTGGAAGGAATTTAATTCCGCCAATACCACGAAAGGAGAAAAAAATGGCACCAAAATCAAATAAGAAAATTACCGGCAAAATCAAATTGCAAATTGAAGCCGGCAAAGCAAATCCAGCACCTCCAGTTGGTCCAGCATTGGGTCAAAAAGGTGTTAACATCATGGATTTTTGCAAACAGTTTAATGAAAGAACTGCTCAACAAGCAGGCTACATTATTCCTGTTGTAATTGATGTATATGAAGACAGAAGTTTTGATTTCGTTATCAAATCACCTCCAGCTGCTGTTTTAATTAAAAAAGAACTTAACCTTCCAAAAGGTTCTGCAGTTCCTAACAAAACAAAAGTTGGACAAATTACTCAAGAACAACTTGAAAAAATTGCAAAAATCAAAATGAACGATTTAAATGCAACAAGCCTTGAAGCTGCTGTAGAAATGATTAAAGGTACAGCAAGAGCAATGGGCGTTACAGTAGCACAATAAGATTGGGAGATAAGCTTTAAAAAGCTATCGCTAACACCACAAAAGGAGAAATTATAAATGGCTAAATTAACCAAAAAACAAAAGAAAATAAATGAAATGATGGAAGGCTTCGCGCAACCTACATCTGCTTTAGAAGCTATTAAGAAACTTCAAGAAGTAGCTGGTGCAACTGCTAAATTCGATGAAACTTTAGAATGCCACATGCGCCTTGGTATCGATGTAAAACACGCTGACCAACAAATCAGATCAACTACTGTTTTACCTGCTGGCCTTGGTAAAGAAGTTCGCGTTTGCGTTATCGCAAAAGCTGACTTAGTTGCTGCAGCAAAAGAAGCTGGCGCAAATGAAGCTGGTTCTGAAGAAATCATCGACAAAATTGCAGGCGGCTGGTTCGAATTCGATACTTTAATTGCAACTCCTGATATGATGCCTAAATTAGGTAAATTAGGTAGAGTTTTAGGGCCTAAAGGTTTAATGCCAAACCCTAAGACTGGAACAGTTACTACAGACGTAGCTAAAGCAGTTAAAGACGCTAAAGCCGGTAAAGTTGAATTCCGTGCTGACAAACAAGGTATGATTCACGTACCTCTTGGCAAAATGAAATTCACAACTGAAGATTTAATCAAAAACTATGCAACTTTGGCTGACGCTATTTTAAAAGCAAAACCATCAGCAGCTAAAGGTACATACTTGAAATCAGTATATCTTTCTACAACTATGGGCCCTGGAATTAAGCTTGACGCTAAAAACGTGCCTGCAGAAGTAAAAGAATATGTTGGCTAATTTGATTGAAAAAATTAAGACAAACGCAGCTTTTATTAAATTAAGAGCTGCGTTTTCGTCCATTTTTCACTTTTTGCACAAAAAGTTCCTCTGGGGAGCTTTTAAAAGAATAGATGAAAAATTCTTTAAATTTCTTTTTGTGGGTGCGATAAATACCGTTTTTGCCTACACAATTTATGTTATTTTTGTCGCTTTGGGGCTTGTTCCAAATGTGGCGCTTGTTTTTCAATATATCTTAGGAATTTTATGGAATTTTAAAACAACGGGTTCTATTGTTTTTAAAAATCACGACAACAAGCTTATTTTTAAATTTTTCTTAAGCTATATCGTGACATTTTTAATAAACAGCGCTTTTTTATATTTGCTCACAGAAATTATAAAGATGAACGATTATCTAGCGCAAGCTTTGCTTGTTGTTCCAATTGCCGTTATTTCTTTTCTTATTATGAAATTTTGGGTTTTTAAATAAAAAATAAAATCGTCTTTAAGGGTTTATATCAAGGCTCGGCGGAACGTATTTCACGCACTCATCTTTTTCATAGATGGAAACCGTATTTTTGCCATTATGTTTTGAAAAATATAAAGCTGTGTCTGCCGCGTTAATCAAGTCTTTTGGCTCTTGCCCGTCTGTTAGATAGTGCGCCACCCCAATAGACACAGTAGGCGACAAAGTTCTATTTTCGTCTATTGTAACTACAATTTGTTCTATATTTTTTCTAATGCGCTCTGCTATGATGCAAGCGTCTTTTTTATCTGTCTCGGGCAAAATAACGACAAATTCTTCCCCGCCATATCTGGCTGGGATATCGATTTTTCGAACACTTTCTTGCAAAGTTGAAGCAAGGCGTTTCAAGATGATGTCCCCTGTTAAGTGGCCATAGGTGTCATTTATTCTTTTGAAATTATCAATATCCATCATAATTAAAGAAGCATTTCTTTTGTATCTTGAACATCTTCTTAATTCGTTTTCTAATAATGTATAGAAGTGGCGATAGATATAAAGCTTTGTCATACCGTCTTTTGTGGCTAATTCATAGAGCTTTGCGTTGTCTATTGCAATAGCTGCTTGGTTTGCTAAAGACGTGATGAATTCTAAGTCTTTTTGGTTGAACAATTTATTATGTTTTTTGTTTGTGATGTTAATAACACCAATGACCTCGCCTTTGGCAATCAAAGGCACACACAAAAGAGATTTTGTGTTTGAAATAAATTCTTTTACAATAAAACGAGGGTCAGCAGAGCCTAAGTTTGTGATGATTGGTTTGCGCTCTAAAAATACAGTCCCTGCAATTCCTTCTCCGATTGCGATTTTGGCACATTGAACGGCGCCATTATTAATAGCGTCTTCTAATTTTTTATCTTTTAAGCCGGACACGATTCTAACTTGAAGTGCATTTAAGCTATAATCATAAAGCATTAAAGAGCCTTTTTCTGCGTCTAGCGTAACCAGTGCTTTTTGTATGATGACTTGAAGAAGTCTTTTTAAGTCATCAATGAAGTTTACTGCTTGAGAAATATTATACAAAATTGAAATATTGTGCAAAGACTTTTGAAGCTGCATTAATTCTACGTTTTCTTTGATTTTTTTGTGGAGCTTCGCAATAATTGGCTCAATATAATCAAAAATAGAATTCAAATTGTCGATTTTTTCTTCTGTTAATTTTTCGTCTTTGAATTCTTTCATAAAATAAAACGCGATAGGAACGCCTTTTGAAAAGAAAACGCGAACGTGGCTTGGGTTCAAAGAAGAGATGTTATTATATTCTAAAAATCCTTTGAAAAGCTGAGAGCCGTTTCCATCTTGCATTTTGACGATTTTTCTTGAATTTGCCTCTTCCCAAAAAGAAGATTTTGTTTCTTCGAATTCAAAAAATTCGTTAGTGCGCACTTTTTGTGTTGAAAAGACGCATTTATAGTTTTGCCCGTCCAATAGGTAAATCGTCGTTTCTTCCACATTTACAAAGTTTTTGCAATGTTGCGCCAATTTTTCTAATAGTTCATATACATCATCTGTTTGATTAGCAATTGTACTAACTTCAAACATCATGTTAAGATATTCTATATGCTTTTTTGTGTACAAGTCTTTTTCTTCGGTCATCTCTGGTTCACAAATATCTATACATTATAATTATAAATGTTTCAAAAATAAAAATCACTTTTATAAATTTAAATACTACGTTTGGAGGAAAAATGAGCGACATTTGCAAAAATTGGTCAACATGGCTTAAAAAAACAAGATTTTCATACATGGACGAAAACCAAAAGCAACAAACCTTAAATTGGCTTTTGCTTGTAAGAGACCAAGTTTTGAATTTAGCCCAAATAAAAGATGGGCAAAAAGTTGCGGATTTTGGCTGTGGGAGCGGGCTTTTGGGCTTTGGCGTTTTAGAAAAATTTGAAGATAAAGTAGAGATAATTTTTTCTGATAAATTTTCTGATTGCTTAGAAGAATGCAGAAAAATCTTGGAAACAACAAAATGTAAAAGTAACGTGAAATTTCTTCAAACAGATATCGAAAAAATTAACCTTCAAAATTCTTACCTCGATTGCGCGCTGACGCGTTCTGTATTGGTGCATGTTTTAAATAAAAAAGCAGCTTTTTTTGAGCTTCAAAGAGTCTTAAAAAGTGGCGGAAGATATTGCGCTTTCGAGCCTATAATTTCTCAAAACACCAGATATTATGAGCTTTTGAGTCCTCAAAATATCTCAAGTTACGAAGAATTTAAAAAAGCAGAAAAAGAATTCATGGAAAGCCCAGACGATTCTTTGGTGAATTTTAATGCTAATACTTTAGATGAAGATTTAAACGAAGCAGGATTCAGCGACGTTAAAATCGATGTCCAAAAAGCAAATTCAAGATATGTCGTAAAAAAAGAAAATGTGATTTCTTGGTTTGTTTCCCCTCCGGCTCCCGACAAAAAATCTATGAAAGAAAGATTTTTGGATTATTTTGAAGAAAAAAAAGTCGATAATTTTATAAAAGAAGTCGAGCTTGCTTTGGGCGACAAAGAAATCGAAGTTTCTTCAAACGTTGCTTTGATTAAGGCGGTGAAATAATGGAACACATAAGGCTTTGTCAAAGTTGCAGAAAAAAAACAAATAGAGATGAATTAATCAAAATTACAAAAATAAATGACGTAACATTAAAAATCAACCCAAAATCCTCTGAGCTTGGGCGAAGCTTATATGTCTGCAAAAATAGCGATTGCATTAAAAATTTGATTAAGAAAAAAAGAATTAAAAGCGCTCTTAAATTCTCAAACCAAAATGAAATCGAAAGAATAGAAAAAGAGCTTTTGGATATGTTTAAAATTAAAAAATAAAGTCAAAACAATCTAAAAGTAAGCTCAAGTCTTTCTTTTCAATTGCGATAGCTATTTCTTTTTTCACGAGTTCAACTTGTTCTTCGTTTAAGACTTTTAAATAATCGGGCATTTTGATTTGGCTTGTGTTTGAACAATTGCAAAAGCCTTTATTTAAGACCAAAAAGTCTCTATAAGCTTTTAAAATCGGCACAAATTTTTTGTCTGGGACATAAATTCTGTTTTGATAATATTTTGTGTCTCTTGGATAAGAATTTTCGA
The DNA here is from genome assembly GCA_934675685.1 of uncultured Candidatus Melainabacteria bacterium. GTDB lineage: Bacteria > Cyanobacteriota > Vampirovibrionia > Gastranaerophilales > Gastranaerophilaceae > RUG14156. The sequence continues at coordinate 16,605 of CAKURL010000008.1, forward strand.
CAAAATCCAATAAAAAGTCGATTTCGCTTGTGTATTCTTTTTCTTCGCAATCTTCTCCTAAAAGCTGGTTTCCTTCGAGCTCTGCGTTTTCAATATTTGAAATCGAGCTTGCCCAAAGAAGGCAGCCTAGATAGAAGCTTATGTTCATTTTTAAATTGGTTTCAAGTTTTTTTGAAACAAAATTGAAGTTCATTCTTTTTAATTTTTTGTCAGGGATTGAATTAAACATGTAATATGTATATCCTACTTGCCCCAAATATTCTAAGGCAACAGGCGCAAACCCAGGGTCAAATTTCACTTTAGTATTCATATCTTAATTTTAGTCAAAAAATGAGGGCTTTCAAGCCCTCATTTGAAATATATTTTATGTTTTATACTTCTTCTTTTTCTTCTTGTGGGTTTCTGATTGTTTCTACGCCACCTTTAGATTTAGATAAGCCTTTTTCTTTATATTTTTTAACTTGGCGTTCAAGTTTGTCGCAAACAAGGTCAATTGAAGCATACATAGATTCTGCTTTTTCTTCCACGCGGATAGTGTCGCCGCCGATTTTGCAATTGATTTCTGCGATGTGTGAGTCGTTTACAGATGGATTTTTAATAACTGACAAAACTGCTTCGATAGAGTTGATTTGCTCGTAATGCGCAGCAACTTTTCCTGCTTTTTCTTTAACGTAAGCTTTGATTGCGTCAGTGATTTCGATGTTTCTGCCGTTTACGTGAATATACATAGTGGTCTCCATTTCTAGCGTGATAGTCTCCATCTCGCACTTATATATTATACCCTATTTTTTGTTTTTTTAAAACCAAAACACAAAAAAAGTAAAAATAATTTACTAATTACACCAAAAGTAGTATTATAACAAGGTAAAGATTTAAAAATTGTTTAAGGAATTAACTATGGCTACATTAATTGAAAAATATAATGACGAAATAAGAAATATGTCAAATTACATAATGTTTGAAATAAAAGCGCGTCAAATCGAGCTTACGCCGGAATTGACAAAGAAAAATAGAAAACCTATTCCTTTGTCTATGGGAGCTCCCGTGGAAATGGTGCCTGACTTTTTAATTCAAAAAACAAAAGAATATTTAGACGTTGAAGCCCTCCACACATATTCCACTCCAAAAGGCGAAGTAAAATTTTTAGAAGCAGTCGCAAGTTACATGAAAAATAGATTTAATGTCGATTTAAATCCTAAAACTGAAATCTGTTCTTTGATAGGCTCAAAAGAAGGTTTGTCGAACCTTGTTCGCTCTTTGGTAAACGCAAAACAAAAAGAAGAAGAAAAAGACGTTATTCTAATTCCTTCTCCAGGGTATGCTTCATATACTCAAATGATTCAAGCTTCGGGCGCTCGCGCTTTTGGCTTGGAATTGAGCGAAGAAAATAATTATATGCCAAATTTAGAAGACGAATTAAAAAGATACCTTAAAGAAGGTAACGACATAAATAAAATCAAAGCATTAATCATAAACTACCCAAACAACCCTCTTGGCTGCACTTGCACGTTTGAATATCTTCAACAATGTGTAGATTTTTGCAACAAATATCAAATCACTTTGATTTCAGATAATGCATATTGTGAAATGTATTACGACGAAGACTTTAAACCCCACAGCGCCCTAGAATGCAAAGGCGGTATGGATTGTTGCATTGAAATGTATAGCTTATCTAAAACTTATGCTATGACAGGCTGGCGTGTTGGTTTTGCTGTTGGAAATAAAGACATCATAACAATGCTTGCAAGGACAAAATCCACTGTGGATACAGGGATTTTTAAAGTTATCCAATATGCAAGCGCAGATTTGATGACAAGCAAAGAAGGTCAAGAATATATTGACGAACAAAATATCAAATTCAAAAACAAAATTCAAAAGTTCGTTGATGGCTTAAATGAGCTTAAATACAACGTGAAAATGCCAAAAGCGACATTTTATCTTTGGGTAAAAATTCCTCCTCGCTATCAAGATTGCGTTCAATTTGCAAAAGATTTATTGGAAAAATCAGGCATTGTAGTAGTCCCTGGGACTGCTTACGACGAAAAAGCGAAAAATTATGTCCGCTTGTCTGTTGTAGCTTCGGATAATGACTTGGCTGAAGTTATAAATAGAATGAAAGAAGACGGTTTTTATTGGGAATAAAAATGAAAAAACCCTTAAAAAATAAAAAAAGCTTTCTTGCTTTTTTCTTTCTTTTTTCTTTGATTAGCTTCGCAAAAGCTGACGTTTCGCCATACTATATAAATTCTTTAAAAAGATATGGTGCAGGTTTTAGCGAGGTCAAAAGCCCTCTTGTAATGCGCCAAGAGCCAAAAAGCGACGCGAAGATTTTAGAAACATTAAACTTTGACTATAAAAACCAAGCATTTTGCCAAATAAACAAAAATAGGTGTGAAATAGATGACGTTTTTGCAGGCTATTCAACAGGAAAAAAACTCGCATTTTTAACCACGATAGATACCTCGGATAACTGGAATTTAGTCTGCTTTAACCAAGTCCAAAGCCCAGTGTGCGGGTGGGTTGAAAACGAAAAAAACAAATTCTATACAACGGGCGAATTTTTTGAGCACTTTGGAAAAAAATATGGAGTTTATCTTTTTAAAGATTTGAAAAAAGCAGATAAAATTCTTTATAGCGCGCCTTTTAAAGAAACAAATTCAACGGGCTCTTTAGAGATGCCAAAGTTCATCTCTCCTTGGCTCATCAGGGGAAATTGGATATTGGTCAAAGCGCAAGAATACAACAACCAATTCAAAACGGGCTATTTGAATTTTAGAGGGTCTGATGGCAAATTAAAGATTTTTGTAAATCTATAATTTTTTATAAATTTTTCATAAAACGGTTTTTAAAAAGACCCGAAGGTTTTGCCCTCGGGTCTTTAAATTTTTGAAATATTTAAAAAGCAAAAGCTATAAACTATTTTGCTAAAGCTTTTTTAACTTCTTTTTTGTAAATTTCAACATTAGGTTGCAAAACTTCATCAAGAGCGATTTCTTTAGGAGTTACGTTGTGTTTTTGTGCTCTTAGGATATAGCCTGTGTATAAAGTTTCAAAATGTTTTAATTCAATAAATCTGCCGATTGATTTTGGGCTTAAATCTTCTAAAACAATTTTTGCAACTGGGTGTTGGTTAGCGTATGCGCTGATTACGCCTTGCATAACAGCATTCATCACTTTGTCGTCTGATTTAACATAAGTGAAAGTGAAGAAAGAATCGGTGTTTTCAACATCTAAATCAGCTTCTGCATTGTAGTGTAAATATCCTGGGCCAACGTTTGTGTCTGTTGAAATTCTGGCTTTCAAGGATTCATTTTTCAATTGTTTTTCCCATAAAGTTGTGCCAAAGAATTCGTCTCCAAAATATTCAACGAAGTGTTTATTTTTACCTGCATTTTTTGCTTTTACGTTGAATTTTGCTAATTGCAAAGCTTCATTTTCTTCAACGTTTGAATTCAAGAATTCGTCTTGAGCATTTAAGCTTGCTTCTAATAATTCTTTAACTTCTTCTTTTGAAACGCCTAGGAAGAACAAAGTGAAGATTGTAGCGTCGTCTAAGATTGAAAATCTTCCGCCAACGTCATCGTGTACAAAACCTGACATTTTAATTGCACCGGAATCAACGATTCTTCTTAAAGCAGATTTTTCAGAATTTGCGTCTGTCATAGCAACAAATTGGCTTGAAGTATCTTTTGAACCTGTAAATTTTTCAACAGCTTCTTTTGCTTTTTCGTAGCCAACGGTAGTTTCTAAAGTTCCGCCTGATTTTGAAACAACTAAGAATAAAGTTTTTGATAAATCAAGAGTTTTGATAAAACGGTCAAAGCTCAAAGGAACAACAGAAGAGAAGAAATGAACATGAGCTTCAATTCCCATCATTTTTGTGATGTTTTCTGTTGTGTGGCGAGAGCCGCCGATACCTAAAATGGCGATGTCTGTATATTTGTCGCCTTTTGCAGTTTTTGCCATGTCATATAATTTGTCTAAGTTTTCCAATTGAGTTTTTGGTAAAACTTTAATCCAATTTAAAAATTGGCCTTTTTGTCCTGCGCGAGATTTGATGTCTTCAACAGCTTGTGAAGCTAATTCTTGGAATTTAGAACAGCAGCATTTTTTTATTACTTCAACAGTCTTTGTCATATTTCCTCCATAAAAGATTGTTTTACATATCTATCATGGGACAAAAATTGTCGTTTTACAAGTAAAAATTAAACTAAATCTTCTTTTTCGGTGGTTTCGATTGCTTTTTTGGCGTCTTGAGCTTTTGAAACAGAATAAATCCAATATAAATCGTCGCAAGATTTTTTAATTGTAGCGAGGTTATTGAAGTCTAGAATCGAAGGCAATACATTATCCACTTCGCATTCTTCCAAAGTCGGAAATCTATAATCGCTTTTTTTGTCGTTTGTGGCTCTGTTTCTTTGTTTTTCGTAAGCTCTTCTTGTATAAAGTTCAAAAGCATCCTCGACCATTTTTTGGTCATCTTCAGAGCGTTTTGGGTCTCTATAGGCTTCGTCGAAGAATTTTTGAAAAGGAGTATATGCTGTGTGTCCCGATTTGATTTTGTCCCCTGCTTTTAATTTGTAGCAAAAATCTTCGATATCTTTTAATTTTGCAACGTCTGAACCAATGATTTGCATTTCAGAATGGAAACCGCGTTTTGGTCTGGTTTCTCCTATGTCTGCAAGGTTGAAATCCAAGTGCAAGGCCATATAGCCCGAACCTTTCTCTAGTTCTTGAACTTCTATTGAAGGAAGTTCATTCAGGCTGCGGACTTCGTTTATAGCTTCCATTAATTTTTCAAGGTCTTCTTTTTTAAAGTATCCGAAAGTTTTTTGAGAGCTGTTTTGAGAATAGTTTTGGACTTCGTCTACAATTAGACCTTCTTCTTTGATTGTGTTTGCCAAAGTAGATAAGATTTTGCCCGTATTTTCATAGCTTGCGTTTCTCATGACGATACGAGTGCCTGAGATATCTTTGATGTGGGTTTTGATACCTTTTTCGTCGTGCGGAGAGAAAATATCTTGCAAGAAACTAGAATTCCCAGGTTTAAAAGCTTTTTCGATTTTTTTATCTATTTTTTCTTGAATGCTGTCTGGAGATTTTATTCTCGCTTCGATAATTTCGATTGGCGCGTCTTCGTTTCCTGTTTGAATTCTTTTTCCGTTTTCGTCTCGTTTTTGATAAACCATTTCTCCAAAGTCGCGAGCTAAAACGTTCACCATGTAGCTTTGCGCAGATTGCGCATGGTCATGGATATTTTGGCACATTTGTTGGTCTTCTGTGACATATCTTGATGTAAATGAGATTGTGTCTTTTTTTAATGGAGCAAGCTTTGTGTTTTGAAAATTTATGTTTGTAAAATAAGATGGTTGTAAAAAACTTACTTTTTTTGCTTTTTGACTTGTTTGATTTGAGTTTATTTTAAAAGGATTGATGTTTAGCACTATTTATACCTCATTTGCACCCCTTATATAAAAGCCCTGACAAAAAATTTTTGACAATTTTTTTGATATTTTGAAAATAATTTTACAATTGTACACATCAACTTTACAAAATTGAAAAAATATTAGAGAATAGTCTTATGGGAAAATGTAAAAGAAGAAGTCTATATAAGTCTAACACGACTTATTTTATGACCAGAGAAACGGCTGTTAACAACATATTTAAGATGATGGAAGAAACAAACACGAGCAAGAAATCGAAAAGAAAGTCTAAAAAAAGAGACTTTACGACAAAAGAATTCAATTTCAAAAATGCTTTGTCTACGATAAGCTTATTTGGAATTTCAGCAGAAGAACTTTCGGAAGCCGGAGTTGCTTATGAAAATCTTAAAGCATTGGGTTCTGTTTTAAACTAATTTTTGCAAATAAATCAAGCTAAGAAGTTGCATTTAGAAGCATTTGAATTTCTTCTATATGGGATTTTGTCTGGATTGCTTGCAAGATATGTTTTCATATTTATATTTGGCTTTTCATAAATTGTAACGCCATCTTCTGTGACGTATTCGATTTTTGAATTGTATGGGTTTTTAGAAACAAAAGAAGCCGTTTTTGTTTCTTCATTTGCGCTTGTATTTTCTTGTTCTTTTAGTCTTTCTTGTGCTACTTTTTCATCTAAAGATAAGTTTTCTTCGTCTGAAGAATTTTCTTTTGGGGTCGAATTTTCTGTAGTTGCAGTTTTATTTTCTTTATATGGGAAGATTTTTTGGACAATAGCGTTTGAAACAATGCCCCCTGCTAAGTTTCCAATAAAGCTTCCAACGCCTGCTCCGGCATTACCAGCCACGGCAAAGCCTGCTATAGCGCCCAGTTTTCTAAAAGCAACGCTAAAGCCGACGTCTCCAAAATATGCAGCAAAACCTGCAACGATAGCTTTTCCTGTGGCTTTTATCCCTTGAATAGCTCCTTCTTCTTTGAAAGCTGGGATTGCTTCTGAGGTTATTCTAGAACCTAGGCACATAGCTAAATTGACTAAGCCAAAGGGGTCTTTGAGCTCTTGCCCTATCCCATCTTCGATGCTTATATTTTTCCAATCTGCTTTTGGTTTTTTCGTAGCTTGGGCTTTTTTAGGGCTTGTGCTATTTGGTTTTTTTGCAGCTCGGGTTTTTTGGGGGTTTGTGCTATTTATTGTTGTTTTAAAAAATCCCATTCCCATAATTTTTCCACTATAAATTTGCTTCGGTAATAAAATAAAGTATTTTTTAGAGAAAAAATTGCCAAATTTTAAGTTTTTTTGTTAGGATAAAATTATGAATTCAAATTATAATTTAAAACATTTTGCATATATTGGCGATGTTATTTGGGAAATTTTTATCAGAGAAATAGTTATTCAAAACACTCAAGTTCAAAAAACCATGCACCAAATGACGACAAAATGCGTGAATGCGCAGGCTCAAGCGGATTTTTTAGAAAAAATTATAGATAAATTAACCTCAGACGAAGAAGAAATTCAAAAGCGAGGAAGAAATTTAAAAATTTCAATCAACAAAAAAAATAATCCTAAAATCCACGCACTTGCAACTTCTTTTGAAGTCTTGATTGGGTATTTATATCTTTCAAATAAACAAAGACTCGAAGAAATTTTTGATTTGCTTCGAGACGATGTTTTTAAAATTATAAAATAATTTTGCTTTTAGGATTAGACTTTCATGGAACTTCTATTTGTGAAAGCCATATAGTTTTTCATGGTTAATGCTTGATTTTTTCCTCCAACGTTCACTTTTAGGTGCGTTGGGTCGAAATATGGTTTATATGGTTCGTTTTTCAAGTCTTTATTTTTCTTTTCCATGATTTTTTGAACGCCAAAAGCAGTGACGTCTCTGATGATTGGAGTCAAAATCGCACAACCAACAACAGCGCCAATGAAAGACCCCAAGACGCCGGCGCCTGATTTAATGTTTTGAGTATATAAATCTTTTGCTTTTTGAGAAGCAGCACCATTTTCGATTAGGGTTGTTTTCATGGCGTCTACATATTCAGCAGGCTTTTTAAACAAACCTTTTTGAGCTTTATTTATGCTTTTGTTTGCAAATTCTAGTGCATTTTTAGCAATATCAGATTCAGACATAGCGTCGATTGCTTTTTGCGCAGAATTTTCTAAGCCTTTGATTACTCTTTCGGTTAATGCCATATAAAGAGCGATGTTTGCAACACCAGTCGCAAGCCCGGCTGGAACTAAGACTTTTTTGTCTTCTTTAGATGTGTTTTTGTCGCTTGAAGCTGCCCAAGTGTTGCCTAAAGCTGCAAAAATCATGCTTACAACGTTAATGCCCATAAGCAATTTGCCTTGTTTTCCGTCAGGATTTAATACTCCAATCCCTTTTTCGATGAGGCTTTGAGAGGTTTTTGTCAAATCTGCCATTATTTAACCTCCTTTTGAGCATTGTTGTTTTTATTTGTAAATTTATCAACTAATTTTGTTGTTTTGTCGTTGATGACGTTGATAAAAGGTGCGTCAATTATGAAATTTGTAAATAACATAATGAATACTGCAGCCATGCCGCCAATGGATTTACCCCATTTTGAAGCATTTTCTTGAGATAAATATTTGTTGTTTGCAATGTCTTTAAAGCCAAGAAGGTCTTTTCCAGAGTCGCCTTTTGAAGCAATATTTTGAGCTATTTTTTCTCCTGCTTTTGCGCAACCTAAAGTAGCTGCTCCGATACAAGCCATTCTAATTGCAATACCTGTGATTGTTCCTCCAACAGATTGCGAGAACGTACGGATAGCTTGGACTTTAGAACTTTGGTTTGTTCTTCCGTCTTTTTCGTCTGTCGCTTTTGTGATGGCTTTTCCGATTCCAATATCCATAACAGGGCCAATTAAAGCTTCAGAGCCCGACATAACTATTTTTTGCGCAACTACGGAAGAACCTGCTAAGGCTGCGACACCCATCGGGTGCTTTCCTATGAAATCCACAGCGCCTTGCGCCATTGAACCTTTGAAATTTTGTTGTTTTTGGTTATTTTGCCCAACCAGTCGGCTTACTACATTGTTTACTTTCATACAAATCTTTTATAACCTATAAAGTCATTTCCTATAAAACCCCTGAACAAATTTTTTTGCTATTTAAAATACATACTCTTTATATTTTTTTACATATTTTGCCCATCTAAGGTTTTTGGCATAGAATAAATTATAGCAGAGAATTGTAAAAAATACACTAAGGGGATATTAAGATTATGCAAAGATTTGAGGCTTCAAAATATAAACCTTATTTTTATGACATCACTTTAAGAGATGGCAACCAATCCTTGAAAAAGCCTTGGAGCTTGGAAGAAAAGAAATTAATCTTTGAAAAAATCGAAGAGCTCAATATCCCTGCAATAGAAATTGGTTTTCCAGCTTCTTCCGAAATGGATTTTGAGGCATGCCAGACTTTAGCCAATTTAGCAAAAGAAAAAACAAAAGTTTCTGTTTTGGCTCGCGCCCATAAAGGCGACATAGATAAAGCCCTTCTTGCCATAAAAGACGCTAAAAATGCGCGCTTGCATACATTTATCACTATGTCTCCTTTTCATATGGAACATGTTTTGATGAAGCCAAAAGAAGAAGTCCAAAAAATCGCGATTGAAGCTGTTCGATACGCAAAAAGCGAAATTGAAAAAATGGGAAAAGATTTTGATATCGAGTTTTCTGTGGAGCACTTTGGAGATTGCGAAGAAAATATTGATTTTGTGATTGAGTCTTTAAAAAAGATAGTGGAAGAAGGGGCCACCACAATTAACCTTCCAAACACGGTTGAAAGATATTGCCCAAGTCGTTTTGTGAATTTAATTAAAAAAGTGAAAGAAAATTTACCTTCTTTTGTGACGATTTCTGTACATAATCATAATGACCTTGGAATGGCTACTGCGACAACAATAGAAAGCTTTTTTGCAGGCGCAAAGCAATTGGAATGTTGCTTAAATGGGCTTGGTGAAAGAGCTGGAAACACAGATTTTAACCAAGTTGCTGTTGTTTTACACAATAACAAAATTGAAACAGGTATAGATTTATCAAAGATTTATGAAACTTCGCTTTTGATTTCTCAGATGTCTAATGTGAAAATATATGAAAAAGCGCCTCTGGTGGGGCCGGAAGCCTTGGCGCACAGGTCTGGAATTCACCAAGACGGCGCAATTAAAACGAAAGATATTAATTTTGGCGCATATCGCCCAATCCACCCTGATTTAATCGGAAGATATGACGATGAAAAAATTGGCTTCACTTCTCAAAGCGGAAAAACAGCGATTTATGACATCATAAAAGCCATGAAATACCCAATAACTATTCAAGAATCCATTCTTTTAACCCCTCTTGCTAAGGAATTAGCCCAAAAAGAAGGCGAATTGAAAAACGAAGAAATTTTGAATTTGTATTTTGAAAAAATCTGTAACGTCAAAGGTGTGTTTGAATTAATCTCCTTTAAGCCTGTTGAAAAAGGGGTATTTGACTTGTATTTCAATTTTAAAGACGAAAGAAAACAAGTTTTGTGCGTGGGAAATGGGCCAATCGACGCATGCTTGAATGGTTTAGGAAAATTAGGCTTTTCTCATAAACTCACAAACTACAAACAATATTCGCTAGACGGCTTAGAAAAAGGTTCATCTGCTCGCGCGATGAGCGCCGTGTCTATTTTAGACAACAATAACAAAGAAGTTATAGGAAGAGCGATAGACCCTTCTACAGCGCAAGCGAACGTGAAAGCTATATTTAATGCGCTAAATCAAATCTATTCAAAATCGTCGATTTTATAAATCATACGTTTAATTAAATCGCAAAGTTTTTTGCCAGAGGTTTTTCCGATTTCAAGAACTTCTTGGTGAGAAAGCTTTTTGTCGGATACTCCCGTAGCTAAATTTGTAATCAAGCTAAAACCTACGATTTTCATGCCCAAATTGTTTGCAACAATTGCCTCAGGCGCGCTTGACATACCCACTGCGTCGGCTCCTAAAATTTTATATGCTTTGACTTCTGCTTTTGTTTCGTAGCTTGGGCCTGTGGTGGCTAGATATACGCCTTTGATTAAGTCAATATTGACATCACAAGCGCAATTTAGGGCTAAGTCTTTTAAATCTTCGCAATAAACTTGGCTCATATCGGGAAATCTCACCCCTTCGCCATCGATTTGCTCCATTGGCCCAATCAAAGGATTTGTACCCATCAAGTTGATGTGGTCTTCTAGCATCATTATATCGCCAACTTTGAAGCTTTTTGACAATGCTCCTGCTGCGTTTGTGATGAAAAGATATTTAACGCCAAGTTTTTTAAAAACTTTAATAGGATATACAACTTCTTGCATTGTATATCCTTCGTAAAAGTGAAATCTTCCTTGCGCAATTACGCATTTTTTGGAAGAATTTTTGGTTTTAATTTCGCAAAACAACAACTCGCCTTTGTGACCTTCTGTTGAAGAAGTTGGGAAGTTTGGGATATTTGAATAAGGAATTGAAATCCCTTCTAAGCCGTCACAAAAAGAGCCCAAACCTGAGCCTAAAATTATAGCAACTTCAGGCGAAAAATCATTCGTTTCTTTTTTTAAAAAGTCAACTGTTTCTTGAAGTTTTTCCATATTAAAACCTAAATTTATAAAAGTATTAACCAACTAAGCCGTCGTCGTCTGATTCGGAAGCTTTTACCATGATAGCATGTTGCACAGGTTTTTCTTTTTTAACGTTTGAATCAAAAGCAACTTCGACATCATAGCCAAAATCGTCTCTTGGCTTTTTGATTTGAGATTCGTCAACAAGTTTTTTTGCTAATTCAATTAATTCATACACTAATTGATATCTATTTGGGGCTTTTTCGTTTAAATCCCATGCTGTTTTTGTAATTTGGTTCATATTTTTCTCCTAGTATTACAATTTTACAATGAGTTTTTATTCCATGCAAGAAAAATTTATTAATAGCCTTCGCCTATTGTGTCGATTGCTTCGACTCTGATATCTGTAATCAATTCTGAATATGAAATTACGACGATTGTAGGAATATGGCGCTCTAACATTTGGTATAAAGGAAGCCTTATTCTTGGCGAACACAAAATCACAGGCTGAGTGCCCACAGCTCCTTGCGCGCGCATTAGAGTGTTTGCTGTGGTTTCGATTAATTCTTGAACTTGCATAGGGTTTAACAAGAACATTGTGCCTAATTCTGTTCTTTGGCAGCTGTCGTCTAAAGTTTTTTCCCATTCGGAAGATAAAGTTAGCGCATATAAGACTTTTTCTTTGTTTGCGTTAGATAAGCAAATTTGGCGCCCTAAGGCAGCTCTTAATCTTTCAGATAAGATATCAGGTTCTTTTGAAAATCTTGCGTAGTCACAAAGTCTTTCAAAGATGAAGATAATATCTTTTATCGAAACTTTTTCTCTGATTAAGTTAACAAATATTTTTCTTAAGTCCGACGTAGAGATGATTGTAGGAACAAGGTCGTTTACTAAAGTTGGGTCTTGCGATTTTACAAGCTCCATCAATTTCAAAACGTCCGTTTTTGTCATTACTTCATCTACATATTTTCTAACACATTCTTGCAAGTGCGTCACAATAACGTCAACCGCGTCGACTGCTTGGATATTGTCGTCTTTTGAGATGTGTTGCGGGTTGATCCAATATGCTTGAGATTGGTAAGTAGGCTCAATTGAAGCGATTGCGTTATCAGGCAACTTTTTATTCAAAGCTTCAAATTGATCTGCAATTACCATTAATTTTCCAGGGTAAACCGTCCCTGTTGCGACTGGATTTCCGCGAATAGAAATCAAATATTCATTGTCTCCTATGGCGCTTGAATCCATAATTCTTATGTTTGGAATGATATAACCTAAGTCGTCTGTCACTCTTTGTCTTAAGGCTGCGATTTTTGCAAGCAATTGTCCATCTTGTTCTGGGTCTGCGATGATTAAAAGCCCTGCGCCCACTTGCAAAGATAAAACATCTACCCCTAATCTTTCATACATCTTATTAGGGTTTACAAGGTCTTGCATGTTTTGTTTTACGGCGTCTAATTGCCCCAGTTGTTGTTGTACGTCTTGATTTACTAAAACAGATAAACCGCCCATAATCAAAATGGCAGCAAAAATCACAAATGGATACCAAGGCAAGCCCGTAATTGGAGATGTTATCGCGCACAAAAACAAAAACCCAGAAGCCAAAAACAAACTTGTTGGTTTAGATAAAATTTGAATAGCTAAATCTGACCCTAAGGCTACGCCTGAACCTGTTGCTCGAGACATCACGATACCAGATGAAATAGACATAAGCAAAGATGGAACTTGGGAGCACAAACCGTCCCCAATAGTTAAAACTGTATATTTATTTACAGCGTCTTCTGCACTCATGCCATTTATTAAAATTGCGATAATCAAACCGCCGATGATATTGATTAAAGTGATGATGATACCGGCTATAGTATCCCCTTTTACAAACTTCATGGCACCGTCCATAGAACCATATAAGCTTGATTCTCTTTGTAAATCTTCTCTTCTTTTGACTGCTTCTTCTGGAGAAATTAACCCTGCGTTAAAGTCCGCGTCGATTGTCATTTGTTTCCCTGGCATCGCGTCCAATGCAAAGCGGGCAGATACTTCTGCGATACGTTCCGCACCTTTTGTGATTACCATAAATTGCACAACTGTGATAATCAAGAAAATTACAACCCCGACTATCATGTTTCCGCCTGAAACGAAGTCGCCAAAAGCGGTTACGACTTGGCCGGCGTCGCCTTTTGCTAAAATTAGACGAGTGGAAGCGATGGAAAGAACTAGCCTAAACACCGTCCCAATCAAAAGAATAGATGGAAAGGCCGCCAATTCTAGGGGTTTATTGACATACAAAGAAATCATCAAAAGGACGATTCCAAGCGTGATATTAAAACCTATGGACATGTTTATTATCCAAGTCGGAACTTCAAAAAGCAAAATTCCGATTAAGAGGATTACGAAAACCGCCAACGATAATTCAGAAAGTAAATTGTGGCTTGGAGCAGAAGGAGCGGCCATTAGAACCCTCCTTTATAAATGCCAAAAGCGCTTTGCAAGACTGCTAATTGCGTTTTGAAATTTGCGTCAATCACCCCATTGTTTGCAATTAAAATGCAACTTCCTTTTTCGATTGTTTCATCTCCTTGGAAGTTGAATTTCACTCCTTTGTCTTTTGCTTCAATGATTTCAGGCAAAGAAGCTTGTGCAAATTCTAGGTCGTCTGGGTTTATTTTTATAGTGATTTTTTGTGTATCAGAATTCATTTCATCAAGTGCTGATTCTACTATGTTTTTTAAAACATCAGGAGATGTCTTGACTTCTTGTTTAATGATTTTTTGGGCAATTTCAAGAGAGATATCCATGATATGTGGAAAAAATTCTTCATACATTGAATCTTTGATAGATAAAAAATCAATTAAAGATTTTTTTATTCCTTCAATTTCTTCGCTTGCGCGCTCAAGCCCGTTTTGGTAGCCTTCTTTTGCGGCTAATTCTTTGATTGTGTGGGCTTCTTGTTGCGCTCTTGAGACTAAAGACCTTTCGTCTATTCTTCTATAGCCTCTTCTTCTGTCTCCTCTTCTTCTTTCTATTCTTTCTTTAAAGTCGATTGAAGAAATGTCGATTTTTTCAAAGCTTTTGTCTATCGCAAGCAAAGAAGAATCCTCTTTTGGTTTTTCTTCTTCTTTAACTATTTCTTTTTGTTGTGGTAAATTTTCTAATTTTTTCGTATCTAAAATTAAATCTTCTTTTTTTATAATGTTTTTTTTAGCATTATTTGAAGAAGATGTCGAAGAATTTTGCTCTTTTTGTTTTATTGTTTTTTTTCTTATTATCATGAAGCGTTTTCTTCTATATATCGAGATATTGTATCTGCGATGTGGGCAGGAAGTTTCTTTCTTTTCTTGTCATAGCAAGATTGGACGAATTCCTTAACCTTTGGCCTTTCATCTTTTATAATATTAGAAATTTCATCTTTGGACGATTTTTTAATAATTTTACACATTTTATTATATGCTTTGTCGTAGCTTATAACAACTGTCTCAGGTAAAGTATTTTTGATTTCATTAAAACATTCCATAGTTGCTCTCACGTCTAATTTTTCTTCTAAATCGTCCATTTTTAAATATTGAATTAAAACATCTCTTTCGGGTTTGTTGAATTTTTGTAAGATACCTTTTATGCGCTCAGGGGGAAAATTCCTGATTAAAACGGCAAAAGAAGCTAAGCGAATGAGCTTTTTGTCGTTCATTTGGGCAATGTCTTCTTTTGTTTCTTCTTCTACTTGTTCGACTGCCATTTTGTCGATGTTGGATTGAGAAAGGGCATTTTTTTCGACTTCGTCGTTAATTATGCCTTTTGCTCTTAATTCTTCCATGGTCTTTGCGAAGCACTTTTTAACATGTGCTTCTACTAAAGAAATAAGCTGTTCTTGGGGTATTTGCCCTTCGATTGCTTTTTTTGCAATTTCAAAAACGGTAAAAGCAATTTTTTGCAAAATTCCTTCTCTGAATTTTGGGTCAATTTTTGCTCTTATGATGTCGACGGACTTGTGGAAAATCCATTCTCCGATGAATTGGGTGATGATGCTTGCTTCTTGAGCAGAAAGCTTGGAATTTTGCTCGTTGACCAAGGCTTCGCCTGCCATTGCACAAAAACGAGCAATGATTTTTACAATGAAATCTCTGTCTTGAGCCGAAATGTCGTTTGGAATAACTTGGCTTGCTTGTTGAGCTAAATCATTTGAAAATTCTCTATATTGAAATGTTTTTATGTCACTTTGTGGCATAATTTCTATACTTTCTCCCCCGATTTTTAATTTACATTATCAATCCAATTTTTTATCTTTTCAACTGCTTCATTTTCGTCCATTGAATTAAAATCTGTCTCAAGCTCATTTAGAGCTTCTTCTAAATCGCCTCTGTTTCTTTGGGCTCTTGGCGCGCTTTGCGCAGCTGTTTTTGCTTGTTCGATTGCAAGGGCATATTGGTTTTTTTGTTCCAAGAAGTTTTGAGTCATTTGTTCTTGTTGAGCCAATAATGTTGTTGTTTGTTGGGCCATGGTCTTTAATTGTTCGTCTTGAGAAGCGGCAATTTTTCTTAAATATTCAAGCTCTTCTTCTTGTTTTTTAGATTCGTCTTTGACTTTTTTCCCTATGTGCCCAAGGCCCAAAATCAAACCTATTAAAAGCATAGCGCCCACTACCCACCAAGGGTTTCCGGATTCTTCCACTTCGGGAAGTTCGTTTTCTTTGTCTGGAGCTAAAACTAAGCTGTTTGATTCAACAAAAGCGATTGAAACGTTTTCCGGGTTCACTTTTGGGCTCGCTGCGTTTGCAATCAAGGTTTTTAGTTCATATAAGCTCATGTTTGAAGGAATTGCGTTTTCGTCTACCGAAACGGCGATAGAAATTTCTTCTATAATTCCTGCTGATTTATATTCATTTATTTGAGTTTTAGAAACTCCGTATTGTGTTTCTGTGGCTTGTCTTTGATATTGTCTATCTGAAGAAGAATTTCCGGATTGGATTTGCCCTTTCACTCCAGATGGAACATACATGCTCACAGGATTAACGCCAGAAGAAGTAGAGTTATTGTTGTTGTCTCCTAGGTTTTCTTTGAAATTTTGTTCGCTAACTGCTGTTTTTTGGTTTGGGTCATATAAAATGCTCGATTTTTCAACAGGAGCTTGAGTCAAAAACGTGGAGACAGTGGCGATATAATTTCCTTTTCCGATTAATTTATCCAATTGCGCATTTACTTTAGATTGCATATATTTATCGTTTTCTTCGATTTTTGCAATAGCGTCGTCTGAAGCGCCTATGATTGAATTATAGACTGTGCCATTTGTGTCTGTGATTGAAATGTTTTCGGATTCAAGCCCGTGCACAGCGCCTAAAAGCAAGTTTGAAATTGCTTTTACTTTCATGTTGTCTAGTCTTTCGCCCGATGGCATAGTGATTTGGACTGTTGCTGTGATTGGTTTTTGGTCTGAAGCAAAGAAGGTTTGCTCCGGAATTGAAACAAAAACTTGCGCATTTTCAATCGGAGGGATTTTTCTGATTAAGCGCGCCAATTCGCCATTTACAGCTCTGACTAATTTAATTTTTTTGTCATCTTTGGTAGAGGTAAAATCGCCCTTGTCAAAGATTTCAAGCCCTGTGTGTTCGTCTAATAAGCCGCTTTTTACAATCGCCAAAAGCGCTTGGTCTCTTTGGTCTTGGGTATATTCTTTTAAAACAATATCCATCTTGGACCCATTAGAAACTTTTGTCGCTTTGATTTGTTCTCTTGCTAAAAGAGCTTGGACTTCTAAGGCTTTTCCTGCATTATCTGTAGTAAACAGCGTTACAGGGTCGTTTTTGATTACTTTTTCTGCCGCTTTGATTTGGCCATCTTTGTTTTGTGTGCCATTTGGTGAAGTTGATGACCCCACGAGCATACAAATTCCTAAAATAACAACAAGCGAAATCGCTACAACGCTTACTATCATTGTAGCAAAAAGAGGTTTATTTTCAGTTAGTTGTTTTAGGTCAAATTTTTCCATTACATTGCAATTCTACAGTTTAAATTATACTATCATAATTCCTGAAAGTTAAGGCTAAATCGTGATTTGCATTATTTTCTCGTACGTTTGTAGGATTTTTCCTGTCACAGTTGTTGCGGTTTGCACGGTCAATTCGCTCTTTGCAATCGCAGCCATAACATCATGGACGTCCGCTTTTCCTTCCATAGCGGCCTTTGTGAGTTCTTGTGGTTTGTTTGTGATTTCATTCATTTCTGAAATCATATTTTGCATAGTGTCTTTAAAGCTTGCGCCAGACGATTTTTCGACTGACATTTCGGCGCTTAGAGACATTGGTTGAATATTATTTTTTTGATAAAAATTGACTTTATTAATATTATTCATTTTTAAATCCTTTTAAATTTATAGATAATTTGCTAAAACAGAACGGACATAGTTTTGAGTCTCTTTATAAGGAGGAACTCCGGAATACTTATCCACCGCCCCAGGGCCTGCGTTATAAGCTGCAAGAGCGAGGATTTTGTTTCCGTGGTATTTATCCAACATTTGTTTTAAATATTTAACTCCGCCTTCAATGTTTTCTTTTGGGTTCATTGCGTCCAACACTCCTAAAGACTTTGCAGTCGATGGCATTAATTGCATTAAGCCCATAGCGCCAGCGGACGAAATCGCGTTTGGGTTAAAGCCCGATTCTTGTTTAATTAGCGCTTGGACTAATTTTTCATCTACGCCATAATTTTCGCTTGCTTCTTTAATATAACCCAAAATTGCATCTTTTGTGTTTGAAACCTTATTTGATAAGCTATTAGAAGAATTAACATTCGACAAAGACCCAAAGGGCAAAGGCTTGATTTCTTTTGGAGCTTTTGAAGTATCAAAAACTTTATTGTTATTTGAAAATTCATTTTTAGATTCGGTTAAAATTTCTCTAAAAGCGTCTTTTGAAGAAATTTTGGAATTTTCTTTGGGGTAAAATTTGTCAATATAGTTGTTTAGCTCATTCACTCTTGAATATGCTTGAGCTTGCGATGAATTATTCACAAAATTTTGTATTAATGGACTAAACATATCTATTTTCCCCATTTAATTCACGGAAGCCAAAATATAAACTTTAAAATAAAAATCTATATTTTGAAAAATTTCATACTTATGTATGACTTTTAATGATTTTCGTTGAATAGTCTAGTGATTATTGTCAATTTTATCTTGAATTTTCTCAGATAAAAACGTAGAAATGATGGGTATTATGATATAATAAATTCCGCCTGTGATGAGGGCGAGCTTTGCGATGTTTAAACCATTTACGCACTTTTCCAAGTCCGGATTATTTTTGTTTTGCGCTCTGAATTCGCCCAAGAACTTTTGGAATTTTTTATCTATTAATTTATTCACGCTGAAACTTGAAATTGTGCTAAAAGCAGTGGACAAGATGGAATTATAGATTAAAGGTTTTTTTCTTTCTTCTTCGATTTTTTCGTTTTTTTTCGTTTTTTTGACAAAAGCATAGGTCAAAGCAAAGTCTGATAAGAACATGAAATTTTGTTCAAAATTCGTTTTTTCAAATTTTGAAGCGAGCCTTTGAGTGGCTTTTTCGTTGATTATTCCTGAAATTCCTTGGGCTAGTTTTTCGCTTGTTTTTTCTTTTATGCCCTCAATCGAACCTTTAAAAGAAATTTCCTTTTTCTTTTCTTCTTTCTTTTTTTCTTTGTTTGGAAAAATCCCTAAGATTTTTGGAATTAAAAAAGAAGTCAAAGTGGACTTTGGAATTGCAATCAAGCACCCTAGCCCAAGCTTAAAAAGTTGTGTTGCGAATTGATATTTTCTTGAAGAAGTCAAATTTTCGCTGTTTGAGGTAAGGTTTTTTATTGTTGTTTCTTTTAAATATTTTTTTGGGTCAGAATCGATTTTTGAAATAGCACTAGAAAAGGGTTTTGAGACTGCCGCCATAAGCAAGTATCCAGTCGCGCTTGAAGCGATTGATTTTGCTGCCGCATATTTTTTGTTTTCTTTTTTTGTTTTTGGAGTCATCATAATGGCCACAGGGCGAATGACGCTTGAAAGCGCCAAAGACACGCCAGCACAAAAAAGGGCAGAATTGTCGTTTGCGAATTTTGCGCTTTTAATCAAAAGAGGAGAATTATAAATGTTTCCTTTAAAATTCAAGGAAGCATTTTTTGGCGTGGCAGAAATTTTCATTAAAATAATTATAACTTAAAAATATTTTAAACTTCACGCGTCAATAAATTCGCTCAAAACCAAATTCGAGACCAAAATCCCTTTTAGGGTTAAAGCGACACCTTTATTTGTCTTTTTTAAATGCCCTGTTTTTAAAAATTTTTCAAATTTATCTTCATACATTTTGAAAATATTAATATCATATTTTTTATTAATTTTTTCAAAATCCAGCCCAAAGCTCGTCCTTAAGTTTAAAAAAATCTCTTCTTCTATATCTTCTTTTTTTGTCAGTTCAAGGTAATTTTTTTCTTTTGGGTTTAAAATATATTTTTTATAGTCGAAAGTGTTTGTATAGCGCTTGTTTTCAATGTATCCTGAAGCAGAAAGCCCAAAGCCAAAATAATTCTTCTTTTGCCAATAAGAAAGATTGTGTTTTGAAAAATATTTTTCACTTTTTGCAAAAGAAGAAAATTCATAGTGCAAAAATTCTTTTTTTAATTCTTTACAAGCAAGCTCGTACATATTTGCTTGTAAATCTAAATCGGGCAAGTTTTTTGGAGGATATTTTTTAAAATATGTCCCATCT
Organism: uncultured Candidatus Melainabacteria bacterium; assembly: GCA_934675685.1. Classification (GTDB taxonomy): domain Bacteria; phylum Cyanobacteriota; class Vampirovibrionia; order Gastranaerophilales; family Gastranaerophilaceae; genus RUG14156. The sequence goes on from CAKURL010000008.1 coordinate 36,340, forward strand.
TCAATTTTTAAACCGTATAAAGAAATGTGTTCGATTTCAAGAGACATTGCAAAAATCAAATCCTCGAGCCACTTTTCCATAGTTTGATTAGGAAGCCCATACATTAAATCTATAGAAATATTTTTAAAACCCGCGTCTTTTGCCATTTTTAGGGTCTCAAGAAAATCTTTTTTAGAATGCAACCTTCCAATCGACTTTAAAATTTCGTCGTCAAAAGTTTGTGCCCCAAGGCTCAATCTATTTACTTTTGAATTAAAAATAGCTTTTAATTTTTCAAAAGAAATTTGATAAGGGTTCATTTCAAGAGTGATTTCAAAATTGTTTTCAAAAGAAAAAATATCAACTAATTTTTTAATATCTTCTGCTTCTAATAAGCTTGGCGTTCCACCCCCAAAATAAAGGGTTTTGAGCCTTTCTTCTTTATAAATTCCTTTATAAAAATATTTTATTTCTTTAATTAAAGCTTTTAAATATTCTTCTTTTTTTCTAAGTAAAGGAAAAGAGCAAAAAGCGCAATAGTTACATTTTTTTACACAAAAAGGTATGTGAATATAGGCATGTTTTATCATTTTTCAATTATAATATGAATATGAATTACATGATGGAAGAAGATATAAAATCTCAAGGGAAAATTGTTGAAGATTTAATCAACAAATATATTGTGAATTATTGCGTTTTGATGGATATTCCTTTAAGGATTAAACAAGTTAAAATAATAGCAAGCGGCTCTTCGTTTAACGCTGGCCTTTTTGGAAAATATTTTTTAGAAAACATCTCTCAAACAGAGACCTCTATCGAATATGCAAGCGAATTTGCAAATAGTAGCTTTTTAAACCATGATGTCGATTGTCTGCATATTTTTATAAGTCAATCAGGAAACAGCACAGACGTCATTCAATCAATCGAAAAAGTGAAAAAAAGAGGAGTTAAGACTCTTTGTATCACGAATAATGAAAAATCAAGGCTATATGAACTTAGCGATTTTAGGTTGTTGTTGGGCGCAAAAGAAGAACGCGCAATCGCAGCTACAAAGACTTTTAGCGCAACTGTTGTGATGATGTGGCTTGTGGCATTAAAAATTGCCCAAAATAAACATTTAGATATCGCACAAGAAACAAAAAATGTTTATTCAATTAAACAAAACATCGAAAACACTATAGAAGATATTGAAAATCTTGATTATGCAGCAAAATTAATCTCAAAACAAAAAAGCTTTTCTTTGGTGGGTTTAGGGGCGCATTACCCTATCGCAAAAGAAGCTGCTTTAAAAATTAAAGAAATAAATTATATCGACGCAAATGCCTATCCAATGGGCGAATTTGTCCATGGGCACTTTGCAATTTTAAATAAGTCAAAAGTTCTTTTGGGCTTTTTGTTTGGGGAAGTGAGTGAGCAAGAAAAGAAATTGCTAGATAAAATCCTCACCACATATAAGCCTAAAACCATTATTTTGACTGACGATTATGAAGATTATAACAGCGATATGCTTTTGAAATTTCCAAAAGCAAATTCAAAAATCGCAAATATAGTCTGCGCTACAATAGTTGTGCAATTGCTTGCTCTTAAAATTGCCTATATACTAAAAAGAAATCCAGACAAACCAAAAGGCTTGATGAAGGTCGTACAAGAAAAAGGCTAAAGATGAAAATTGTAGTTTGCATAAAACAAGTCCCAGACGTGGACGACATAAAATGGACAAAAGAAAACAACTTAGATAGAGCTCAAATGCTCTCTAAGCTTAATTTATATGACCTTTGGGCGCTTAATTGGGCAAAAAAAATTAAAGAAAAATTTAATAATGTCGAAATTGTGGCGCTTTCCATGGGCCCAAACCAAGCAAATGAGGTTTTAAGGCTTGCTTTAGCAAAATGCGCGACAAGGGCGATATTGCTTTCTGATAAGGCTTTTAGCGCTTCTGATACATTAATCACAGCAAGGATTTTAGCGCGCGCTATTAAAAAATATGTCCCTGATTTCGATATGATTTTAACAGGGCAAATGGCGCAAGATGGAGACACAGCGCAGGTTCCTGTGAGCCTAGCTCAAGAGCTTGATATAGCAGACGTGGAAAACGTTTCTGAAATCATAAATGCAGATAAATCCTGTGCTTTAGTGCATCAAAAGCTCCAAAACGAAACAAACGTAATCGAGGTTAAGACCCCTTGTCTTCTTGCTGTTAAAAAAGATGTCGAAGAAGAAAATTTAAAGCAAAATCCCAAAATCGAAGACTATGTGAGGGCTCAAAATGTCGTAATTGAGACATATAATGCGCAAGATTTGGACTTTAAAAAAGAAGAAGTCGGGATTTTGGGCTCTCCTACTATGGTTCAAAAAGCTTATAGACCAAAAAGCGAAAGAAATGCTCAAAAGATAGACGAGAGAATAACTTTTGAATTGTTCAGCTTGATTAAAGAAGCAAAGGGCATATAAAATGGAAAAAATGAGAATTGCTATATATTGTGAATTGAACGAACTAAATTCTAGCTTTGAAGAAGAAAGCTACGAGCTTATTTCAAAGATGTTTCAATTGAAAAAACAAGCTTTTTCGCTTTTAAATAGAGAAATTGATTATAAAATTGACGCAATTTGCCTTGGGGATAAAATAGATGAATTATCCATCAAAAAAGCCTATAAAGCCGGCTCCGACAGGGTTGTTTTAATCAAAAACGAGCTATATCGAAGCTTTTTAAATACGACTTTTCAAAAAGCTTTGATAGAATATTTCGACACAGTGGAAAGCTATGACATCATTTTGTTTCCGGCTTCCCTAAAATCAAGAATGTTGGCGCCAAAGGTGACAACAGCCTTAAACGCTGGGCTTGTTGCAGATTGCATTGATTTAGATTTCATTTTGAAAAATGAAAAATTATATCTAGCCTCCACCCGCCCGACTTTTGGGTCTGAACTTATGGCGACCATTGTTTCAAAGACAAAACCCGAGTGCGCTACGATTAGAAAAAAATCTTTTTCTCCTGTTTTTGAAAACGACAAAGAGGGCGAATTCGTTGAATTTGAAGGAAATCCTTATATCGAAAACAGGTTGAAAATTCTTCAAACTCTTTTTGACAAGAATTCTAAAGGCGAAAATAACCTAGAAAATTCTAAAATTATTCTTTGCGCGGGTTTTGGTTTGTGTTCTAAAAATCAAGAATATTTTGAAAAATTGAAGGTTTTGGCTGAAAAAATAGGGGCAAATGTCGCTTCCACAAGGAAAGTTGTGGATTTCAATTTGATGGAAAAAGAAACTCAAATCGGCCAAACAGGCGCAAGTGTTTGCCCTAAACTATACATTGGCTTTGGTGTTTCAGGGGCAATTCAGCATATTTGTGGCATGAAACATTCTTTAAAAATCGCCGCGATTAATATTGACGAAAATGCTGAAATTTTTAAATATTGTGATTATAAAATAGTTGAAGATGCCAAAAAAATCATTGATGAGATGTTGAATAAGCTTGAAAGATAGAACTTGAATTCGTGGCTAAAATGCATAAAAATGTCCGCGGGCGGGATTGAACGCCCACATTCACGCTATTGAGGGTGAATTCTATTCATCTAAACAATGTGTGGCTAAAATGCATAAAAATGTCCGCGGCGCGATTCGAACGCGCGACATTCACCTTAGGAGGGTGACGTTCTATCCATCTGAACTACGTGGACATTTCTACTTGATTTTAACACAAAATTATTTTATAGTATAGATATTGAAAATATTTTGTTTCTTTTGGGTTTGTAGCTCCCAGTTTGCTAGGGCAAACGAAATACAAAAACGTAGAGCCCTGCTCGGACAACTGAGCAAAGGCAAGAAATGAAAATTGAATATTTTGGGTTTGTAGCTCAGTTGGTAGAGCAGGTGACTCTTAATCACTTGGTCGTGGGTTCGAGTCCCACCGGACCCAAATTTTAGTTTATATTCAATGCTTTATATAAAGACGTCCGGCGGGAGCAACCGCTTCGCTTTTGCCCTCTCAAAAAATGCTCAATGGTTCGCATTTTTTTCGGCAGAGTCACCGGACCCAAATTTTAGTTTATATTCAATGCTTTATATAAAGACGTCCGGCGGGAGCAACCGCTTCTTGAATTTTCTTCACTCGGACAAACATTTCGCTTACGCTTGCGCTGTCGCTTCATTTGTCCTCGCTACTTCGGGACTTCGCCCTGCGAAAATTCGCTTCGCTTTTGCCCTCTCAAAAAATGCTCAATGGTTCGCATTTTTTTCGGCAGAGTCACCGGACCCAAATTTTAAGCGTAAGCCGGTGTAATGATTGGCTTGCGTTGAGCAAGACTATTATTACATAACGATGGCGACGTAGAAATCTTTTCTAAGCAAAGGTTTTGGTTAGTGCGAAAATTTCTTTTTGATTTCACAGGAGCCTTTTGCGTAACGTCCGGCGGGAGCAACCGCTTCTTGTTTCCTTTTTGTTTTTCATAAAAGCATACGTATCAATATAATTAATATTTATTATATAATTAATTTATGAATTCAAACAAAGTGATTTACGATTGGAAACGCTATTGGGTATCCCTAGAAGATGATGAAGAAACATATCATGCCTATTCTCAGTTGTATGAAAATAAAAAAGTTACTTTGGCAGATTTAAGGGACGAAAAATGTTTAATATTGTTGGGTGACGCAGCATTAGGGAAAACTACTGTTTTAAAAGATGAGTATAAAAAACTTTTGAATTCTAATTTGAAAGCATATTTTATAGATTTAAAATATGTTAGTGATCAGGCGTCATTAAAAGATAAATTTATAGAACTACAGAAATATTGCCATAATAAATCAAGAGTATATTTGTTAATGGATAGTTTTGACGAAAGTCAGCTTATATTTAAGAATATTGTAAATTGTTTAATTGATAGTTTAAAATCACTGAATTTGAAAAATATATACATAAGAATCACTTGTAGGACGGTTGTTTTTCCGCAATATTTGCTTGATGAACTTAAACAACTTGCTTATGAAAAAAAAGAAGTGCGCGATCTTGGTAATATCAAAAAAGGTTTTAAGCATCAATTTGAAATTAAACAAAGTTGCGAAAAATTTTCAGTAAAAATATATAGATTGTTGCCTTTAGATGAAGCTGATATAGATACTGTGTTGGAACATAAAAATATTAATAAAGATGATTTTTATAATAATATTTTACTTTCTGAAGAATTGAAGACTCCTATTGTTATATTGTATATCATTGACAATTATCAAAATATTGGCAATAAATCACAATTTGAAATATATAGTAATATATGTAAACAGCTTTGTAGTGAATTTAATGGACAATATAATAAACAAATATTAAATATAAATGAAAGAATAAAAATTATCGAAATTCTATTTACTTTAATGTTATTTTCTAATAAGTATTTAATTTCTTATGATAAAAATGTTTGTGATTTTTCAAGTGATGATATATTTTATACGCAAAAGTATTTTAATGATATAAAAAACATTTCAGATATATTGCGTTTTGCTATTCCGACAAGTAACATTGAGGAAGTTTTAAATACGGGGCTGTTTACGGGCAAATGTAATTGCATTACTTGTATTCAAAAAACATATATGGAATTTCTTGTTGCAAAATTTATTCTGGATTGTGATTTATACAATAATTTTAAAAATCTTATGTTTGACGAATATGGCAAAGTTTTGCCTCCTTTTGTAAATACTATATGTTGGTTGGCTGATCAAAATGATGCTATATTTGACGAGGTATATTTAAAAGATCCGGATATATTGTTGACGAGTATCGTCTCTTTTTCTTCAGAAGAAAAAAATATAAAATTACTAGAAAAATTCTATGAATTATTAAAAACAGAAGGGATATATGGGCTAACTTCCTATTCTTTTATTTTTAAAAAATTATCTATTCCAAAGAATTTGATTATTAAAATTGTTGAAAAATATTTAAAATCTGATGATCCTACTTGTATTGCTATGACAATAGAGTTGTTGGATATAAATAATATTGTGGAATTTAAAAATTATATTTTTAACATTGCAATTTCAAAAGAACATAGTTTTCATTGCCGATTGGCGGCGTTGTCTTTTCTTAAGCAGCATGCAATTTCTGATTTGCATAAAATTTCTGAGTATGTGGATAATTTTATAGTGGAAGACTTGGAAGAAACTTCGAAATATGCATACTTGTTGATTAATTTATTAGCGCCTGATTATTTGCCAGAAGCAAAATTTAGAAAAATAATAAATCAAAATTTAGAAAATACTTTTTACTATCATGTAAAACTAGAAGTAATTGAACGCAATCAAGGATTGCATAAAATCATGTTGTCGAAGTTGCTGGAATTGCTAATAGATAAAACAGAAGAAGATACTTATCATATTGAAGATTTATTAAATAAATTAATTAAAAATTTACCTTTTGGCGATATAGAATATATTGCAAATTTTATATATGATATATCAAAATATACTCATTTATATTTAAAGTTGGATTTGTGCTCAGCATTTAAAAATATAAATAAAAAAATAAAATATGAAATTTTTGATTATATATTTAATAATCTGCTTATTTCTCAAGATAAATATATTTACCCTGCGGGTTATTATGAAAATTTTTTCGATAAACAGGATTTAATGTTTTTAATTGGGCAATTTAATAAATCAAAAAATAAGAATATTAAAAAATTATTATTTGATTTATGTAGATGTAAATTTCCATTTTATAAATATATTGTTAATATAAATTGGTTAACAAAAGATATTATATATTTTATTAAAAACAGAAAATTGATAATTGAACAATACCATTTATATAGTGTGATAAATAAATTAAAAAAATTTTATCATAAAATTAAAAATGTTTGCTTGAAAACAAGAACTTTTATATTTAAAAAAAGACCAATAGATTTTGTAAGAAAAATATTAAGCAAAGATGTTTTCTTAGAAAATGATTGGAATGATTGCATATATTATTTATTGCAAATTAATAATCCTCAGGAGAAAAAATTTTCTTTTTGTCCTATAGACTGTGAATATACAGATGGGTGTTATATTTTGACACCAAAAGAAAAGAAACAGTTGTTTGATTTGGCGAAATTTTATGTTGAAAATCAATTATATGATGCAGCAAAAATAAATAATAGATTAACTACTAATTCTTTTACTCCGCTAGAAAATATGCTAATTGTTCCTGCAATTTATATGTTGTATAAAAAAGATGAAAAAAAATTACGTGATTTGTTGTATCAAGATGAGATTATTAAAAAAAGTTTGCCATATATTATAAATTATCCTATAGATAATTATCTCTATGATGAAACAAAATCTTGCCGAATTGAATTGTTGAAGTATTTCATTGATAATAATGAAGCTGAGTTTTTGAAGACTTTAGCCGAAATAATTGATATAAAATTATCTGTTCGAAATGATGAAATATATTTAGAATTTTTAGAAGATTTTTATAATATAGATAATGAACGGTTAAATGATGTGCTTTTTGAAAAAATAAATATTTTATTGACCAAAAACATTTATACTAAATCGGAATTATATATACTAGAACATATCGGAAAATATTTAACAATTAAAAATTATTTTAAATGCAAAGAATTATTTGTTTCTGTGCTTAAAGATGCAAACAAGCCAATTTGTTTGAAAATAATTGCTGCTAAATTTTTGGCTTGTTATAATAATGCGTTTGATGTTTATAAAAATTTGTTAGATACAAATGAGGAATTTGCTACAGGCTTTATTTGTAATGCTGCAAGAAATTATTTTGACAGTGGCTTGTATCAAAATAACAAAAGCATCAAGTTAAATTTAAATAGTATTGAATTGGCTCAATTTTTTATAATTCTTGAAAAATATTATCCTGCTTCCGAAGATACTTATCCAAATGGGGGTGTGACTCAGAGACAAGAAATCGCTTATTTGAGAAGGAATATTATTAATAAAAGCATAAATAATGGTGATCTTGCGTTTTTTGATTATATAAAAAATAACTCAGAATTAAATATTCAATCTTTTTGGATTTCGAATGCAAAAAGAAATTATACAATTTTACATTATCAACATATAAATGTTGAAGATTTAATAATGATGATATTAAAAGAAAATTCCTATGCTATATTGAATAATTTTCATTTATACGAGGTTGTTCTAAAGGCTTTAGAAGAAATAAAATTAAATTTAAGAGAGGATACAAATTATTTAAGACTTTGGAATGAATACAATAATGAATCTTGGCCGAAAGATGAAAGAGCGTTAAATGACGAATTGAAAAGATTGTTGAAAATAAAATTAAGAAATATAATTGTAAATAGAGAAGTCGAAATATTTCCAAAAATTTCTGGTGCCGGAAATGATATTCCCGATTTGTTGGTGCAATGCCAAATAGGCCAAAATGATATTGCCTCTGTGATAATCGAGACTAAATGTTGTTGGAATCCAAATTTAAGAGAATCAATAAAAACTCAATTATACGATAGGTATATGCGCGATGATATGAAATATAAATACGGTATATATTTAATTGGCTGGTATTGGTGTGATAAATGGAGCAAAGAGAAAAAGGAAAATAAAATAAAACAAATTAGGCATAAAAAACGTTTTTCTGAAACAGATATAAATAAAACTATTGAATATTTTGAGGAATGTTCTAGAAAATTATCAGATAAATATAAAAAAGTAAAGACAATAGTTTTGGATTTATCGCTCCCAAAATAAGAGGTTTTGTTTTTATGGATTTTTTATATTATGTAAGGCAGAATGCAAGAATGCATTTAGTTGAAGTTAATAGTAAAAATCAAATATAAGTTTTAAATGTTGTTTTTTATATTCCCCTACACAAAACAACTCTTCAAAACAAAGAAAACCTTCTGCAAAAGTTTTCTAAATGCCTGAGTATAAAGAAGCTTCAAGATGTTTTTGGTATTTATTTTAAAGCCTTTTTTGAATTTAAAAGACCTAATCAAAATGACAATTTCGGCAACTTGAAAAGCAAAAGTCAAAATTTGTTTAATTCTCAAAAACTTTTTGTTTTTCAAAAATGCGATGACTTTGTTTATTTTTTCTAATGATTTTCTAAAGCGCTTTAAGGCAATGATTGCGAGGTTTCCTTGTGTAGCAATCGATTTTTCAATTACTAAAACTTTTTTTTCAACCAAAATAATTTTTCTTACGCAAAGAATTGTAAGAAATGTTTCTAAAAATATTAAAAATATAAATACAAAATCAAGCATTAATGATATTATAATATGTGTGAAGTTTTTTTGCCATACACAACTAGTATTATTTAAAGGTGAAAATGAAATTCGAAACCATCGTCAATTTATCAGGAAAAGTCTATTCGCTCTTGGAGAAAATCAATCTCCAAGAAAAATTTGACTTAGATTATTTGCTCGACAACAATTGCCCCGAGTTTGCCTCTCGTTTGCAGACATATTCGAAATTGGGCAAAATCGCCATTTGCGCCACAAATGGAAAAAGCTTCACTTTGAACTTTTTAAACCAAATTTTAGAAAAAAATAACAACTCATATTTCACAAATGTCTTTGAAAATTCCAAAAAATATCCGATTTTGACTTCCATAATGCTCGAATTAAATAGAAAAAAACATTTTGATTTGGCTTATGACAAAGTCGATTATTATACAGCTTCTTTAGACGAATATGAATTGAGCTCATATTTTAATATCATGAAATTTGATTATTTGCTTTTGGGAAATTTGTTCCAAGACCAAAATGACTTTGGAAATTTAGAAGTCAAAAGGAAAAAAATCCAAGAAGCTCTTGTTTTAAATTCTAAGCTAGATTTAATCATAAACGCAGATGAGCCATATTTTTTCAAAATAGATGACATCAAAAATGACGCTATTATGAACAAAAAAAGGTCAAAGTTTTTCTATGGCTTTGAAGAGATTGAATATTCGGGTATTACAAGAAACATTGTACAAAAAAACGATTTAGCAAAATGCCCGATTTGCGCTTGCAGCCTTGATTACAAAAAAAGATTTTATTCCCACTTAGGAGACTACGATTGCGCTTGCGGCTTCAAGCGCCCAAAGCTCGACTTGAGCGCAAAAGCAAAAATTTTTCCTAATTATTCTTTTTTGGAAGTCTTTTACGAAGATAATAAATACGTCTTTAAGCTCCCTTTTGGAGGAATTTCAAATGCTTATAATGTCCTAGGCGCAATTGCTTTAGCCTTTAGGCTCGGGATAAATCGAAAAACAATTACAAAAGCAATTGAGGATTTCAATTTTTTAAGGGCGAGAGATGAAATCGTCAAATACAAAGGAAAAAATATTAAAGTTAAAATCATCAAAAACCCGACTTCGCTTTCTTGCGCTTTAGAAGAACTTTATGGCGCAAAAAATGTGAAAGTTGTGTTTGCCCTAAATGATGACTTGAAAGATGGCGAGGACACAAGCTGGATTTGGGGAGCGAATTTTGAAGCCGTAAGGGGGTTTGAAAATAAAGTCTATGTTTGTTCAAATCGCTTTGATGATATGGCTTTGAGGCTAAAATATAGCGGAATAAACCCATGCTTAATCGTGATGGATTCGAGCGTCAAAAGGGCGATTAATTGTTGTTATTATGAATTAGAAGAAAATGAAACCATGCTCATTTTGGCTTCTCCTTCTTTAGAAGATGAAGTATATAGCTCGATTGGGTAATGTTAAAAAATGTTTTTTTAATAGAAAATTTTTCTTGCAAAATTTGCGAATTGAGGTAAAATAATTGTATCGAAAATACCATGCGGGATTATCCCTTGTGAGGAAAAATGAAAATTAACAACCTTGATTGTTGCAGACCTAGAAGACGACGTTTCAGTTTTCAAGCTCAGGACGAAAACATAAAGAACAAGAAAGTTCTATATAAGCACTACGAAGCAGTAAGCGACGAAAAATTGGCGGATTTAAGCATTGAGCGCGCCAAGAAGCAGGTGCAACAAAGTGGTAAAATGAAAGTTTTTAAGGCTCTTCCAATTTTAGGTGCCTTAGTAGCAGGAACAAGCATAGCTTTAACCCAATCCGGAAAAACGACAGACAAATTGCGTGCAGGATTGGGTTTTTTAATGCTTTTAGGCGGTCTTGTTGACGTGAATAAAGGCGTTTCAACAGTTGCTCAAAAGATAGATAACGAAAATAAAGACAAAAAAGCGTCCGCTTTATTAAAAGGTGGTTTATATTTTGCAACAGGGGCGACTATGATTGGAATGGGTGCAGTTGCAACAAATATGGCTTCTAATCTAGCTTCAAAAGTTCTTCCAAAAGCAAATGGCGAAGGGCTTCAAAAAGCTTTAGAAGGTGCTAAAAATGCAATTAATAATTCAAAAGTGTCTGAATTTTTGCAAAACAAAGTTGACCCGGTTTTAGTTAAAAATAAATTTTTGCAAAAGGCGATTGCGCCTTTGACCGTTGCAGTAAGCTCTATTGGTATCAACGTTGCTCAAAACAAATTAGCTAAAGAAATGGGCAAAGATGTTGTTTTAAAATCTCAAGAAAATTTCTTAAAAGGCAAAGTTGCCCAAGCAGAAATTAAAGCGAGATATGACCAAATTGACGCAAAAGAAATTTAATTTTTAATATGAATTTGTTAAATAAAAAATTAATTCTTGCTTCTAAATCCCCAAGAAGGCGAGAAATCTTGCGTAAAGCAGGTTTTGAATTTGAAATTTTCCCATCTAGCTATGATGAAAAAATATCTGGGCTTTTATATAAAAAAGAGCTTGTGGAAAATTGCGCTTATAATAAAGCGCTCGACGTTCTAAAAAGTTTTCCTGAGGCTTTGATAATTTCTTCTGATACTGTGGTCGTAGCCCCTTTAATTGACGAAAATAATGATAAAAAAGAATATATCTTAGGGAAACCTAAAGATTTTGATGAAGCTTTTTCAATGCTTCAAAATCTTTCTTCTAAAACGCACTTTGTGGCAAGCTCCATCTGCCTTTTAGATAAAAATAAAGCTATAAAAAATACTGAAATCACTAAAGTGACTTTTAGGGTCTTAAGCGATTTAGAAATTAAAAACTATATAAATTCAAAAAAGCCTTTTGACAAAGCAGGAAGCTATGGAATACAAGACGAAGGCTTTGATTTTGCTCTTAAAATCGAAGGCGAATATGACAACGTTGTGGGCTTTCCTTTAAAATTATTTAAAAAAATGTTAAAAGAATTTTAAATTTTTTTGAATTTTTGCTAATCAAAAAGGTGGCAAGAGACTTTGTGATTGCAAGAGTAAACTTTTTCTTTTGGTTTTTCTTTTGGTTTTTCGGTTTCACAAATTTCAAGCGCGCATTCGCACCTTGGGTGGAATTTGCAGCCATTAATTATTTGCGTGATAGGAGAAATTGTTCCTTTGATGTTTTTTAGTTTTTTTCCTCTTTTGCTAGGGAGCGCTTCTAAAAGAGCCTTTGTATAAGGGTGGAGAGGGCTTTTAAACAAGTCTTTTTGGTCTGCGCTTTCTACTATGTCTCCTAAATACATAATAGTTGCGCTGTCGCAAAAATTGGAGACAATAGAGAGGTCATGGGTGATTAAAATGATTGTTTTTCCTTCTTCTTTTAATTTTAAAAGGATATCTAAAATTGAATTTGAAACGCTCACGTCTAAGGCTGTTGTGGGCTCGTCTGCGAGGATTAAATTTGAATTGGAACATAAGCTCATAGCGATGATGGCCCTTTGTTTCATGCCTCCTGAAAGCTCGTGTGGATAAGATTTTAAAACTGTATCAATGTTTTTTATTTTAACTTCGTCTAAGGAATTTTTGATGATTTCAAGGTTGTTTTTATCTTTGTTTGGAAAAATTTCTAAAAGCTGGTTTTCTATTGTATACAAAGGGTTTAAAGACATAAAAGGGTCTTGAGGAATTAAAGAAATTTTCTTACCTCTATATTTTCTAAATTCTTTTTCTTTCAAGTTTAAAATATCTTTTCCTTCAAAAAAGATTTCGCCCGATTTTATAGCTGCATTTTTAGGCAAAAGCCTTAAAATAGTGTTAATCAAGACAGATTTTCCGCAGCCCGATTCTCCCGCCAAAGCGTGGATTTTGCCTTTTTCAAAGGATAGATTAATCGAATTTAGAGCATAAAAAAATTCTTTTTCTAAATCTCTGTTTTCAAGATAAAAGCCGACCGATAAATCTTTGATTTCCAAAATATTTTCCATATTGGAATTATATCATATCGAATTTGATTTTTTATACCCTAAAAAGGATAAAATTAGTTGTCATTTTCAAATTGAGAAACGGCGTTCGCAGAAATTTCAGCCAAAAGACGAGATAGCTCAAGCCCCGAGACCATTACTTCCAAGATTAGTTGCGAATTGATTAAGATTTTGTCTCCGTATTCCATCGTTTCCGGGTCGAGCGCCAAAAACTCTACAAAATCCTCTCCGACATAAAGAATTTTCCCAAATTCCGCATCTGTTGCCCATCTTAAAAACACAACAGTTTGTTCAAACATTTTTAGTTTTTGTACCATCTTCATACTTATATGATATGATTTATTTTATGAAAGTCAATTTTATAGAAGAAAATTGTAACATTGTAAATAATGGAAAAGAAAATATGTCTTTTGACCTTGGCATGTTGGATTTTGCAATTAAAAATAAAATTGATTATGCGCTTGTGCGCTTTTACCAATGGTATCCAAAATGCATTTCTTTAGGAAGAAACCAAAAAGAAGATTGTTATTCTGATTTTGGGCTCGATGTCGTAAAACGCCCGAGCGGAGGAAGAGCGCTCTTGCATGATAAGGAATTAACATATTGCTTTATAAGCCCCATTTTTAAACCTAGCATTATAGAAAGCTATAAAGATATCTCAGACGGGCTCATCTTGGGCTTTTCAAAGCTCGGGGTTGAATTGACTTATGCAAAGCAAGAAAATGAAAATTTAAATTATTGCATGAATATCTCCTCGGGCGCCGATGTGTCTTATAAAGGAAGAAAATTTATAGGTTCTGCTCAATATCGAAAAGAAGGATATTTATTGCAGCATGGCTCTATTCCATACGAGCTTGATTTTGAATTGATTGAGAAAATATTTAAACAAGTTGTAAAAAAAGAACATATCATTACTTTAAATGAAATTTCAGAAGAAATCAAAAAAGAATTTTCCACAAGAGAAATCATAGAAGCTTTAAAAGAAGGCTTTAGGGAAAAATTTGAAAAATAATAATTTATTTTTTAGCAATAAAAAAGCGAAGCCTTTAAAATAAAAGAGCTTCGCTTTAAATTTATCTTCAAAAAACTATTTTTTGTTAACCAATTCTTTGAATTTTTTACCAGCAGAAAAAGCAGGAACAGTTTTAGCTGCGATTTTGATTTCTTTACCTGTTTGAGGGTTGCGGCCAGTTCTAGCTGCTCTTTTTCTTGATTCAAAAGTACCGAAGCCAACTAAAGTAACTTTGTCGCCTTTAGAAACTGTTTTTTGGATAGTTTCTACTAAGCTGTTTAATACTTCAGCTGCGTCTTTTTGAGTAACTTTAGCTTTTTTTGCAATTTCTTGTACTAATTCTTCTTTGTTCATTAAGAACCCCTTTCTATATCTCTTGAATAAGATTATATTTGGAAATCAGGCATGTTGCAAGTCTTTTTTTAAATAAAATTAAGGTTTTGAAATAAATCATCTATTTTTGCTATTTTTTAGTATAATTTTTGTATGAAAAAGCAAAATTTCTTGAGATGGTACGAAAAAGATGAATATTTAAAAGCATTCATGTCGCTTTTGGAGGGTTTGTCTAAAGAAGCGCAATGCGAAATCGCAATTGACATTATCATGAGAGCGACTTCTTTAATTGATAGAGACTATTCAAAAATAATCGAAGATGTCGGCTCTTTTGATCCAAAAGACTTTAAAAGATGGTATGACAAAAATCCAAATATTCACCTCGCAATCGAGTCTTTGAGGGATTTAAACGATGAACAAAGAAGCCAAATTGTCCAAGAACTTTCAGAGGATATCTTGAATAGAGAAGAATATAAAATCCCCGATTTAGACTTAGAAAATATTAATCTTGAAAGCGAAAATGATGTCTAAAAAAAATGTTTTAATTACAGGCGCAAGCTCTGGCATTGGAAAAGAAATAGCGAATACTTTGAATTCCAACTATAACTTGTTTTTGTCGGGAAGAAGAAAGCTTGATTTAAAAAATTATTTTCCTTGCGCACTAAATAGCTTTTCAGCTTGCGAAGAATTATTTTTAAAAGCAAAAGAATATTTTTCTTCTGATGTTGATGTTTTGATTAATTGCGCAGGTCAATATATCTATAGCCCCATAGAAAAGATGGAATTAGACAAAATTGAAGATATGATAAATATTAATTTTAAAGCGCCATATTTTCTATCAAAACTTGTAATTCCTGACATGAAAAAAAATAAATGGGGAAGAATAGTGAATATTGGCTCTATTTCAGGCTCCGTAGGAGAAGGAAATGCAACATTATATTCATCAACAAAAGCGGCCCTAGGGGGGCTCACAAAAGCCCTTGCCTTGGAAGTTGCACAAGATAATATAACAATAAATCAAATAAACCCAGGGTGGGTTAAAACGCCCCTAAGCGACAATTGTTTAGATGAAGAAGATAAAAAAGAAGTGATAGATGTCACTCCTCAAGGAAGGTTTATTGAACCCATTGAAGTTGCAAAATTGTGCGAATATTTGCTTTTAGACTACTCAAAAGGTATCACAGGGCAAAATATTAATCTTTGCGCTGGGCTTTCTATAGGTTGCTAATTTTTTATACTAATTTTTTAAATTCTTTTTTAAAAGAATTTCTTTTGCTTCTTTTAAAGCTTCAAAAACAATTTGCCTTGAATATTTTAATTGTTCTAAAGTCGTGCTATGGACGCCTTTAAAGACGCAAGGAATGTTTAATTTTTCATATTTTGTTTGGTCGACTTCGAAAAATGGCAAAATATCAAGAGCTTTTAAGTGGTTTAAGCTTGCAAGCGCGTGACCTAAGTCTTTTAGATATTTTTCTAATGAAGTCACATTTGGGATTACTATGTGGCGAAGCCAATAGTCTTTTTTGTTGTTTTCTAAGAATTTTAAAAAGCCAACCATGTTCTCAATTGGTTTTTGAGTGAGTTTTTTGTGCTCAATTGGGTCAATATGTTTAATGTCTACGATAAATAAATCGCAATATTTAACTAATTCTAAATATTTCTCGTTTTCTTTTAGGTTATATAAAAGCCCAGATGTCAAAAGGGTTGTGTGGATATTTTTTTCTTTTGCTTTTTTAAATAAATCTATTACAAAATCCAGCTGCAAAAGCGCTTCGCCCCCAGAAACGCTAAGCCCTCCTTGAGAAAGAGAAGATTTTATTTTGTCAAATTTTTCTAAAATTTCTTCGCTTGTGAGTTTTTGGTTGATTGTGGTACTCCAAGTTTCTACGTCTTTACAATATAAACATCTCACTGGGCAACCTTGTAAATTCACGACAAAGCGAATCCCCGGGCCATGGTTTGTGCTGCAATTTTCAAATGAGTTTATGTTTCCAAAAATTTTTTCCATTAGTTTTTCTTTTCGTTAGTTTATTGATTTTTTCCAAAAATGTTGTCGAATTTGATGAAGCTTTTTTCGTGGTGTCTTTTTTCTTCTTGTTTATAGCCCAAGATGCGAACCAAATCAGCCTTCAATTTTCCTAAATCTTCATATTTTTTCAAAATTCCATCAATCGCAACGCTCACGTCTCCCGTTTCTTCTGAAACAACAATACAAGCACAATCAGGATACACTTCAGATACCCCAATCGCAGCCCTGTGGCGCGTTCCATATCTCCAAGAAAGTTTTGGGTTTTCAGTCAAAGGCAACAACACTCCTGCCGAGATGATTTTTTCGTCTCTGATTACCACAGCGCCATCGTGCAAAGGAGTTTTTGGAAAGAAAATAGTCAAAAGCAATTCTTGAGAAATGTCTGCATTTAATTTCACCCCAATATCCGATTGGGTCAGGGAATTCAATTCTTTTTGAAGAACGATGAGCCCTCCTGTTTTGGATTTTGATAAATATTTAATTGTTTCAATTAATTCTTGCGCGATATCGGTCTTTTTTTCTCTTATCCCTTGAGGGTTTGTCATAAAAAGCTTTTCAAAAAGATTTCCTTGGCCGATGTAGCCCAAAAACCTTCTTAATTCAGGCTGGAAGATGACAATAAGTGCAAATGCGACTATTGAAACTAAAGTCTTTAAAAACACCCCCAAGATGTTTAGGTTGATTCTGATTAAAATTTCGGAAAAAGCCCACATAACAACAAGCAAAAGTGAGCCTCTCACAAGGCTTTCGCTGTGCGTGCCTTTGATAAATCTTTGATAAAGATAATAAAGAGAAAAGACTAAAATACATATTTCAAAAATGTTGATTAAAAGCCCCACTCTATCCATTTCGCCTAAGAAATGTTGAAATTGGCTCATGATATATACGTCTATGCTTGCAAAATGCATTTTAACCTCTATTTCCTGCTTTTTCTATTTCTATTTTAATCTGTCCAATAAAACGTCGTTTTGCGTTAATTCTTCTAAAGTTTGTCTTTTTATGATGACGTCCGATTTTCCGTCTTTGATTAAAACCATGGCCGGTTTTAACATGCGATTATAATTTGAAGACATTGAATAGCAATATGCCCCTGTGTCATACACGCAAAGAATATCGTCTGTTTCTGGGTCGTTTAGCTCAATATCTTTTATCAAAATGTCTCCCGATTCGCAGAATTTTCCTGCAACGGTGACTTTCTTATAGTTTTCTTTTTCTTTTGCGTTCGCGATTTCTGCTTCATATTTTGCGCCATACATAGAAGGCCTTGGGTTGTCTGCCATGCCCCCATCTATAGCAACATA
>CAKURL010000009.1 GCA_934675685.1 uncultured Candidatus Melainabacteria bacterium
GCCCGTGTGAGTCATCGCAGCGGCCAAAGTCCCAAGAAGAATGTAGCTTAAGGCAGTTTCCGAATTTTGACCCATGCCTTGAATAAATAAATCCATGATTTTATCCAATGGCATTTTAGCCAAAAGCCCAGCTACAATTGAGCTTATCATCAAAGAAAACAAAACATTTACTTTAAACAAGCACAAAATACAAAGGACTATGACGGATATTAAAATGGGGTTGAATAATTCCATAAGCCAATGATACCACAAAAAATTATTTCTTGCGAACCTTGTAGATTTTAAGGTTTGCTTTTTTAAAGTATTCAACAAGCAAAATTTCAAATTCTTTAGAAGAAAATATTTTATCAAACGTGTCTTTTCTATTTATCAAAAGATAATTTTCCTTGTTTTTGTCAAAAGTCGAATAAAGTTTTTCTAAATCTATTTTTTCATCTTTATATGTATAGATATTTTTAATATTTTCAAAAGAATTTTTCTTTGTCCCGTCTGTGTGATATAGCTCAATTCCTTGCTTCAAAAGATAAAGGTCGGCCCCAGGGGAAACATCGCTCCAATAATCCAAAGCATATAGTTTTGCATTTTTATATTTTGGGTTTTCCAAGATAACTTTTGCAATGTTATACGAATTTGAAAAATAAATCATATTAACGCTATTATAGCGATAGCTTCTATTTATCGGAAGATTAAAAACTAAAAGCAAAATAAAAAAAGCATATAAGAATTTGTTTTTCTTTAAATATTTATAGCCTAGCCAACAAGAAAGAATTAAATAAATATAGAAAAAATGATAATTCCAAAAAGAACCTACGTAAATAAAAAGAAAAACTGAAGCGTAAGTCAAAATTGGGGCTAAAAAGACCAAAAAGAGCTTTTTGTTCTTTTTAAAAACATAAAAAGAAAACCACAAAACAAAAATTGAAAAAAGAATAAAATACAAAGTTCTTAAATTGCTAAAATGAATATAGCTCAAAACATACATTAAAGAAGGCTTTTGATAGATATTCGCTAAATTATAATCTTTTGTGTTTACGATTTGTAAAAGAAACAAAAGTGCACCTAAAAAATATATTGAAAAAGTTTTTAAAAAGAGCGCTTTTTTCTTTTTTTTGAATAATTCATATAAAAAAGTTAAACCTAAATAAAAGCAAAAAATTGCGCCCACAAGTTCTGAATTTGCGCAAAAAACAATCAAAAAAGAAAATAAATATGGGTTTTTAAACCTTTTAGGGTAAAGTGCGCAAATCCAAAAAAGCAAAATTAAAACATAGCAATATCCTCTTGAAACTATTGCAAAATAAAATAAAAAGATATTTGAAAAAGTGATGAAAATTTTATGGATTATTTTAAAAGGAGCCTTGTCCCAAAAGACTTTAAGAGCAAAAATGCAAAATATCCAATTCAAAAAAAGCATTGGGTATGGATAAAATTTTATATTTGAAAAAGGTTTTAAAATCAAATACCAAACAATTGGGTGTCCATCTATCCTGATTAATTGAAAAATTTCTTTTATAGAACACATTGAAACCATAAAAGCTCTTGCTTCGTCCCAAAAAGGAGCCCTTGTAAACATCAAAACAAAAGTCAAGATAGAAAATATGGCTAAAGAAATATATTTTACTTTATTTTCTTTCATTTTGAAGCCAATTCAACACTTCTTTAAGAGCCTTTGCGCGGTGGGATAAAGTCGCTTTTTCTTCTTTTTTTAATGTCGCCATGCCTTTTTTTGCTTCTTCGACATAAAAAATAGGGTCATAGCCAAAGCCATTTTCCCCAACGGGCTCTTTTAAAATAAAGCCATAGCACCTTTTTTCAACTTGGAAAAGAATTTTGCCTTCAAGGTCTACTACAACCATAGCACAAGCAAAATAGGCTTTTCTATCTTCTTCTTTTTTAATTCCTTCTAAATTTTTTAAAACTTTTTCTATTCTTTTTTTTGGCGTTGTCTCATATCTTGCAGAATATATCCCAGGAGCGCCATTTAGCGCTTCTATACAAAGCCCCGAGTCGTCTGCAAGAAAATATTTTGTTTCTCCTAATTTAGAAGCACATTTTGCTTTGCAATATGCATTTTCTAAAAAAGTTTTGCCATCTTCAATAGGGTCAAAATCCCCTTTGGGTAAGACGAATTCGATATTATATTCTTTTGCAATTAAATTTATTTCTTCAACTTTATGAGGATTTCCTGTGGCAAGAGTGATTTTTAGTTTTTCCATTTCAATTTTCCCTTATTTTCCCCATCTTCTTTGGCGCTTTAAAAACTCTTTAATTGCAACTTTCAATGCTTCTTTATCGAAATCAGGCCAAAAAGCGTCTGTAACATAGATTTCGCTATATGCTATCTGCCACAAAAGATAGTTACTTATTCTTTTTTCTCCTGAAGTTCTGATTAATAAATCAGGGTCCGGCAAATCTTTTGTATATAGATATTTTGAAACGAGCTCTTGAGTGATTTCTTCAGGTGGGATTTTATCTTTTACGATATTTTGAATAGCATGCACAATTTCATCTCTTGCGCCATAATTAATCGCAACAGTTAAAACAACCCCAGTGTTATCTTTTGTTTTTTCTTCCGATTTAGCTAAAATATTTTGCAAGTTCTGGTTTAATTGTTTTAAATTTCCGATGAATTTCATCTTTACATTGTTTTCATTTAGCTCATTTAATTCATTCACCAAGGTGGTTGCCAATAAATCCATCAAAAAATCAACTTCTTCTTTTTTTCTATTCCAATTTTCAGTAGAAAAAGCATACAAGGTTAAATATTTAACCCCTAAATCGTCACACGCTCTTGTAACTTTTTTTAAGGCGTCCACACCTTTTTTGTGCCCCATCATAGAAGGCAACAGGCGCTCTTTTGCCCATCTTCTATTTCCGTCCATGATAATTGCAATGTGTTTTAAATCTGCTTCTTTTATTTTTTCAATAATTTCTTTATCTTCTATTTTCATACTTTTTCCTTTATTTTCTTTATTTTATATTAAATATTTTAAAAAACCATGCTAGTATTGTTTTATGATAGAAATTGTAATACTTTACGTTTTAACAAAATATGACGCAAATATTTATCGAATTACAAAAATCGTCGATGAATATTTTTTTGGATTTTTAAAAGGTTCAACAGGAACCATAAACCCAGCTTTAAAAAGGCTTGAAAAAATAGGAGCAGTGGAATTCAAAGACAAAATGTCTGAAGGAGGAATGCTCTCTAAAATCTATTCAATCACTCCAGAAGGCAAAAAACACCTTTCAAATTTGCTTTTGACTTTTCAATCTCAAAACCCGTACCATATCTTAAACGAAGCTAAAATCCTTCTTTATTGCAGCGAAGTTTTGAGCGTTTCTCAAATGATTGAATTTAAAGAAAACATTTTAAATATTTTAGAACTATATAAAATCAAGCTGGAGCGCGGCTTGAAAGATGAATATATAAATTTAAACCCAATCCAAAAAAAGACAATTGAAATTACTTTAGAAGAGACAAAAAGCCTGATTGGAGCGCTATGACAAAAAAAATCAATATGGTAATAGATAATGTCATAGATGGCTCAATCGCCCAAGAATTAGGGCTTCAAAAGGGAGATAAGATTTTATCTATAAATAACGAAACCCCGAAAGACATCATTGAATATAGCTTTTTGATTAACGACGAAGAAATTGTTTTATTAGTCGAGCACAAAAACAAAGAATTAGAAGAAATTGAAATCGAAAAAGACTTCGACGAGGACTTAGGAATAGTCTTTCAGAGCGCTGTTTTTGATGGCATTAAAAGGTGTTTAAACCATTGTATTTTTTGTTTCGTAGACCAACAGCCAGATGGGCTAAGAGACAGTTTATATGTAAAAGATGACGATTGGAGATTGTCTTATATCCAAGGAACCTATGTCACTTTGACAAATTTAAAAGAAGAAGATTGGGAAAAAATCGAAAAATACCACATCTCCCCTCTTTTTGTCTCTGTGCACACGACAAACCCAGAGCTAAGACAAAAAATGACAAAAAACCTAAATGCAAAGCGCATTATGGAACAATTAAAAAGGTTTAAAAAAATCAAGACTAAAATCCACGCACAGATTGTTCTATGCCCAAATCACAATGACGGAGAAGAGCTAAAAAGAACTCTTGAAGATTTAAAAAGCGTGAAATCTATTTTGAAATCCATTGCCATTGTGCCTTTGGGAATTTCAAAATTTCGAGTTGAAGAATTTAAAAAAGTTGATAAAAAAATCGCACTTGAAACAATTAAAATCGTAGATGATTTTAATAAAGACATAAAAAAACAAATCGCAATGGCTTCTGATGAATTTTTTGTTTTGGCCGGGCTTGATGTTCCGGAAAAAAAATACTATGGCGACTTTTTGCAAATCGAAGATGGCGTGGGCGCAATCAGGCTTTTAAAAGATAGCTTTAAAAAATCTTTAAAAAAAATGAAAAAGAAACTCAAGAAAAAGACAAAATTGACAATAGCAACAGCAAGCACGGCTTATAAAATTTTTAGAGAATTTCAAAAAGAAATACAAGTAGAAAACTTGGAATTTGAAGTTTTAGAAGTCAAAAACAAATTCTTTGGAGAAGACATTAATGTCGCAGGGCTTGTTGTGGGCTCTGATATCATCGACACAATCAAAGGAAAAAATATAGAACATTTGGTTTTGCCTGCCGTTATGTTAAAGAAAAATGGCGAAAAATATGACGAAGTATTCTTGGATGGGCTTACTTTAGATGACATAAAAAAATCAAGTAAAGGTCTCAAGGTGCATATCTTAGAAGATTATTACAGTTTTGAGCCTATACTTGATTTAATTAATAGTTTATAGATTATAAGATTATATTTAATTTTTAAGCTTTATGATCAGGTTGCTTTGTTTTTAGGGCTTCCATTTTCCCATTAATCGCTTCTTTCATTCTTTGAATTTCTTTTTGGTCTTCAGGAGACAAAGTTGCTCTATATTCTTCCAATTCTTTTTCAAATTGTTCTCTTGGAATTAAGCATTTACCTGTTCCTGCGTCGATTGCGTGTTTATTTGTAAATTGTTCGATAAATGGTCTATATGTTCTTACAATAGTGTCGGAAATGAATTTTCCAGCTTCGCACATTTCATCGATGTCTTTTTCCATAGCTTCTTTTTTAGCTTCAGAAACACGCTCATTTGGAAGAATTCTTCGAACACCTGTTCTTTTGCCCATGCCCATCATTGTAACCGCTTGGTTTGCTAAGCTTCCAATCATTTCAGCGTCTCCCGTGATGCCCCAAGAGCCGTCCATGCCATACATGATTTTTTCAACAGAGTGTCCGCCATAGCTTGTAGCAAGTTCGCTTATCACTGTGCTCAAGTTTATTTCGCCATTTTCTGAACGTCTAAAATAATTTGCCCCGCCATAATTTCCTCTTGGATCAAGAGTGATGAAATCCAGTTCATTTGGGAGTTCTTGGAACAAGCCATTTTCTTTTGCAATTTCTTCCATAACAGTGTTTACAATAGCGTGGCCTGTTTCGTGCGCAGTTACTATTTCTTTTCTTCTATAGTCTTCTTTCATGACATTTGCTCTTCCTGATGTCGCTTGCAAAAATGCTTCTACGAAATCTTCAAAGCCAACTTCGTCTTTGTTTCTTTCTTGAATTACTGCGTTTGCGATTTCAAGCATATACATAATATCAACCGGAGAGCTTCCTTCGACTGTGCGCGCCATCTTGGTCAAAAGTTCTTCTTTTTCTTTGTCGTCTTTTGCTTCCAGCTTGATACCCATTTTATCAATGTAATATTCAAAAACATCTTTTGTTTGTTTTGTGTCATAAGGCGGATAAATCACAACTGAATTCAAGAATTTGTAAGGTTTTAAGATATTTTCATCTAAAGTTTCAGGGCGATTTACAGAACCCATCACAAGCAAGTTCACTTTGCCTTCTTTTCTTGTTTGCTCCATTTCTTCTAAAAGTTGGTTAAACGCTTTTTGCTCATAAGCAGAAGAAATTCCATAAAGAGGGTCGGAGCCAAAGTTATCAAAATTTTTCACAAAAATCATAGCAGTTTTGTTTGGATTTGCTTCCGCTTGTGCTTTTGCCGCTTGGACAATTCTTTTGATTTTCATTTCAGAAAAGTCTGCGTTTTGGCTTTGTGCGTCCCATTCTTTAAGAGCAAAGTCTTTTGCATTTATCACAAACATAGGAATTTTTGCTTCCCCTGCTATCGCTTGTGCGACATGAAATCTTCCGCCACCATAAGAAGAGCCGTTGGATTGGAAGATTGTATAACCTTTTGTTTTAAATGTTCCTTTTTTGATTTGAGAAACGATATTTTCTGCGTCCGCTTTAGTCATTGGAGTTCCAATGATATCTTTTAAGCTCATAGGAGAGTTCAAGATAACTTGAGTTGTGTCTGTTTTAGAAGTTGTTTCAGAGATTTTTTTCGTTTCTTCAACAAATTGTTCTAATAACTCCGGAGTCAACTCTTTATTATCTACATTATATCTCGCAAGAGAATTCAAAAGGTTGAGCGCTTTTTGAGGATAATGTTCGTCTTCATCTTGAGCAGTGAGTTCAACAGCTTTTGCAATTGTTTCTTTTGGAACATTTGCGCCTATTGTGTTTTTGACATATTCAACGCCTTTTTCGTCTGTTAAATATTTAGTTGCGTCTTGCGCATTCAAAACCGGCAAAGTCACGTTGTTATATGTTTCAAACGCTTTTGAAAGATATGAGCCTTTTTGAGTGTTCGAAGCATAAACTTCTGCAGGAATCAAGAAAACTACTCTCACATTAGGGTCTTTATGGCCATGGTTAAGGTTTAAGATATTATCTACAGTCTTACCCTCAAGCCTTACAGTGCCATTTTCTTGTATTGGGCCTGCAACCAAAAGAGAATTAAAATCTGCCACAATAACAGTTTTCTTGTCTTTATTTTTTCTTGCTCTTTCTATTAAGCCATCAAATAATTCGAAATTAGCATAGTCATTTAAAACAATAACGTCTGTTTTGTCTGGATTAACATTTTTATAAGTTTGATTTGGCTTGTGAATTAAATTAGTGAAGCTGCTAACTAAGTGCTTATTTGAATCTTTATTTTTTAGATCATACAC
The DNA here is from genome assembly GCA_934675685.1 of uncultured Candidatus Melainabacteria bacterium. Lineage (GTDB taxonomy): Bacteria > Cyanobacteriota > Vampirovibrionia > Gastranaerophilales > Gastranaerophilaceae > RUG14156. The sequence goes on from CAKURL010000009.1 coordinate 7,078, forward strand.
AACCATAACATCATTATTCATTGCGATATTTTTCCACATGATATCCGCATTGTTGTCGTAGAAAGTTAAATGTGCTTTTTGTTTGTCATTTTTTTGAATTCCAAGTGCTTTTTGAACATCAAAAATAAAATCATTTGATTCTTTATGTGTTTCTTTGTCTCTTGAAGATAATGCGCTTACAAGGAACAAAGAATCGATAAAATCAGGCATGCCTTCTACTGTTTTAAAACTGGAAAAAGTTTCATATAAGTCTGCAATTGCTTCTTTAGATAGCCTTGGAGAAAATAATGTTGGCTTGTTTAATTCCTTGGAAGGGTCTAAGAATTCTTTTTTTGTTTTTTCAATGTGTTGTTCTATAACAGCTTCGATTTTCTTTCTTGAGCGAGGATTTTTGATAGCCGAATCTGAGCCCGTTGTTTGTTCTTGGATAGCTCTTGGGGTGAAAAATCTGTATTCTGGGTCATATTGCATAGATCCTTCATCGAGCGCATTTAAGTAATCTCTCATAAGAATTAAAGAGCTTAAATATAAATGCCAATCTTCGATTGTTTCAGAATGCGAAATCTTGGCTAGAGTCTCTGCTTGTTTGAATATTTCTTCTGATTCCGGAGTGAAAGCTTTTAAAAGTTCTCTTTCTTTTCTGACATCTTGGCTCGATTTTCCGCTTCCCATGAACACGGGGGTCATAGAATTTGCTAAAACATTTGTTGAATTTTGACTTTGTTCAAAATTTGTTTCTTGTTTTTTCGCTTTTTGTTGTTTGCTTGTTTGGAATAGTCTTAAACCGTTGATTGAATTTATTTTCATTTTTCCTCTCAATTCTTTTTTCCTACAAGATACCTCAAAAAAATTTTTTGCTAAAATGTCAAAAAACATAAATTTATGTAAAGTTTATTCAAAGCCTAAAATAAAAAAAGAATTTATTATATAATATTCTTAAGATTTTAGGAGAAAATTAAATGAGCGAACAAATAAACACAAAAGCGTTTGGAAAAAATGACATCAGAGGAATTTATCCTACCGAAGTCAATTCTGAAGTATTTTTCTACGCAGCAAAAGGCTATGTTGCTTTTGTTTTAGAAGAATTTAAGAAAAAAGAACAAGAAAAAAGACCAAACGACTTGCTTTTCGCAGTTTGTATGGACGCAAGAACCCATTCTCCGGAGCTCAAAAGAGCAGTTGTTCAAGGCTTAACTTCAACAGGCGCAAACGTTTTGGACTTAGGGCTTGCACCCACTCCATTAGGCTATTATAGCGAATTTGCAAAAATTGAAGCTGAATATACTCAAAACAAAAAAGTAAATGGCGCTTTGATTATCACAGCTTCCCACAACCCAAGTGAATACAATGGACTTAAAATGACCTTCAACCGCCAAACTTTAGGCGAAGAACAAATCAAAAAAGTTAAAGAATATACAATAGATATAAGAGAAAATGGCCCTTCTTATCGCCAAGCGATAAACGGCTTTTCAAAAGAATATGATATAGTTGCAAATTATCAAGACAAAATCTTGAGTTTGTTTGGAAAAATTGGAAAATATAACGACAAAAAAATCAAAGTCGTGGTTGATAGCGCAAACGCAACAGGCGGAATTGTCGCTCCTCAATTATATAAAGACCTTGGCTGCGAAGTAATTGAGCTTTTTTCTGAGCCTGATGGCACTTTTCCAAACCACCACCCAAACCCTTCCGATTTAAAGACTTTAGACACAATAAAAAAAGTCGTAGTGGAAGAAAAAGCAGATTTAGGGATTGCTTTTGATGGCGACTCCGATAGAATTGGGGCTATCGCCCAAGACGGCACAGCGCTCACAGGAGACAAGCTTCTTTTGATTTACGCTAAAGATTTAATTGAAACTTTATCCGTACACGACGAAAAACCAACCGTTGTGTCCGAAGTGAAATGCTCTCAAGTTTTGTATGACACAATCGAACAAATGGGTGCCACTGCCATTATGACAAAAACAGGCCATGGCTACATAAAAGCAAAAATGAGAGAAACAGGTGCACTTCTAGCAGGCGAAATGTCTGGGCACACTTTCTTTAAAGATAGATATTTTGGCTATGACGACGCAATTTATGCCGGCTGCCGCTTGATTGAAATCGTTGCAAAAAACAAGATGAAAGACGAAAATTTCAAATTAACAGATTTACTAGAGCCGTTTGAAAAAGTATGTTCTTCAAACGAAGAAAGATTGAGATGCCCAAACGAGCTCAAAAAAGAAGTCTTAGAAGAAATCAAAAATCGCGTTTGCGACGAATTGTTTAATTCAAAAATCAGAGAAATAATCACACTCGACGGCTTAAGGATTGTCTTTGAAGATGGCTTTGCCTTAATCCGCCAAAGCAACACAGAGCCCGTTTTCACTCTTCGCTTCGAAGCAAAAACAAAAGAAAAATGCGAACAATATAAAAATGTTCTAGTTTCTTTAACAAACGAACTTGTAAAAGAAAAAGAAATTTCATCTCCAAAAGTTTAATAATTAATAATTCTTGCTTCCAAGAAAAAATTATTAAACAATTGATATAATGTCATTATGAAAAAATTCTTGAAAAATATTAATATAGTAATCGCTTTTGTGGTTGTTTTGTCTTTTTTGAACCCTGAAATTGGGTTTTGTGCGCAAAACAGCTCCACAGCGCAAGTTTCAAAAATCGAAACTTCAATTTGGGGGTTTGAATATAAAAAAGACAACCTTCAAAAGAGATTATCAAGAATCGAAAGAAACGTTTTTGGCCAAGAAAACACTTCTTTAAATGACACAGAAAGAATTAAAAAAATCAACGAAGCGATGGGCTTTGAAGCCTATGAAGATAGTATAAAAGAAGCTTATGAGCTAGACCAGACAGAAGTTTCTGGAATTAGCTATCCTCAAATCGACACTCTTGAAGTACAGCTATTTTCTTCAACCTATGAAAAAGAAAATATTTATAAGAGATTAGATAGGCTAGAAAAAAAGATTTTTGGCTCGACTCAATCTGGCGACTTAGCCCAAAGAACGGATAGATTGAAAGCTTATGTCAAAAAAGACGCAATCGCCAAAAACCCTAATTATTATATAGAACAACCTTATAAAACCACTCCTGACATCGAAAATTATATGAATAGCCAAAAAAGATATGACGATTCTGATGTTTATATCCAATTGTCAGGGCTTGAGGCGGCTTTGTTTTCGCAAACTTTCTCGCAAGACCCAATAGGGCTTCGCCTCAATCGCTTAGAGAGAAAGATTTTCCAAAGAGACTTTTCTTCTGACGACGAAAATTTGAGGCTTCAAAGGCTCCAAGCAGCCGCAAGCGCACAAAAAACAGCAAAAATGTACGAAGCAAATAAAATCCAAAAATACACTTCAACAGGTATTCAAATAGGTTCAATAATTTTAATGATTTTAGCTTTAATTCTATAAAATTTTTATAGTAAAATAATTTTATGGAAATAAATCTTTTAATTGACGAATTAAAAACAAAAATAAATGACCTTAAAGCTCGCTTTTGCTCAATAGAAAGGTGTCTTTGACAAAGAAAACCTTAAAAAAAGGCTAGATGAATTAGAGCTAAACTTAAAAGAAAGTGACATTTGGTCTAATCCTCAAAAATCTTCCTCATTATTAAAAGAGCAAAAAGAAATCAAAAACAAGCTTGAAACATTGAAAAAATGGAGCTCTTGCCTAGATGACTGCGCATTAGCTCTTGAGCTTGAAGATGAAAACCTCATTTTAGAAGCAAAAGAAAACTTAAAAAAATTGGAAAATGAATTTGACCAATTTGACTTAGAAAACATGCTCTGCGGCGAATATGACAAGAATGACGCAATTTTGACTATAAATTCTGGCGCAGGGGGCACGGACGCGCAAGATTGGGCGGATATGCTTCTTCGAATGTATATCAGATGGGGGCAATTAAAAGGATATAACGTCGAACTTTTAGAAAAATCTTTAGGAGACGAAGCTGGGATAAAATCCGCTTCCATCAAGGTTTCTGGGCTTTATGCTTATGGATACGCAAAAGCCGAAAAAGGGGTGCATAGGTTAGTTCGAATTTCGCCTTTTAACGCAAACGGAAAAAGGCAAACGAGCTTTGCTTCTTTAGAGGTTTCTCCCGTGATTGAAGATTTTGAAAACAAAATCGAAATCAAAAGCGAAGACATCGAGCTCGACACAATGCGCTCTGGGGGTGCTGGCGGGCAAAATGTGAACAAAGTGGAAACGGCAGTTCGAATAAAACATATTCCGACTGGAATTGTGGTAAAATGTCAACAGCAACGCTCTCAATTGCAAAATAGAGAAACAGCTATGCAAATGCTTGCTTCAAAATTGCTTTTGTTAAAGCAAATGGAGCACGAGAAAAAAATGGGACAATTGAAGGGCGAAGTTATGGACGTGAATTTTGGCTCTCAAATAAGAAGCTATGTTTTTCACCCATACAAACTGGTAAAAGACCACAGAACCGGCTTTGAAACGGCAAATGTAGAAGCTGTTTTAAACGGCGAAATAGATGGCTTTATCGAAAGTTATTTAAGAAAAAAAGAAAAATAAAAGAAATAAAAAAGGAAAAAATAATGGCAATCAAAGCGCAACGCGGAACAAAAGACATTTTTGGACAAGAAGCATATAATTGGCAATGGATTTATGAAAACGCTAAAAATGTTTTTCAAAAAGCAAATTATATGGAAATAAAAACTCCTATTTTTGAAGCGACAGAGCTTTTTCAAAGAGGGGTCGGAGACTCTACTGATATCGTAAACAAAGAAATGTATACTTTTTCTGTTGGCGGACAAAATAAAGATGGCTCTTCTATCACTCTTCGCCCAGAAAACACAGCAGGAGTCGTAAGAGCCTATATAGAGCACAATCTTCACCGCGCAAGCGCCCCTCAAAGATTTTGGTACTTTGGGCCCATGTTTCGCTACGAGCGCCCTCAAGCAGGCAGACAAAGACAATTCAACCAAGTGGGTGTTGAGATGTTTGGAATAGAAGAAGCAATCGCAGACGCGCAAGTGATTTTGTCTGCTGTTGATTTTTTGAAATCCGTTGGGCTTGGAGATTTAGAGGTGGAATTAAATTCTCTAGGCTGCCCAAAATGCAAAAATGAATATAGAGAAAATATTAAAAAAGTCTTAAAACCATATTTAGATGACCTTTGCGACGATTGCAAAGTGAGATATGAAAAAAATCCTTTAAGAATTTTGGATTGCAAAAACGAAGATTGCCAAAAAATCTTTGAAATAGAAGAAGTAAAAAACGTCATTTTAAACGACTATATTTGCGAAGATTGCAAAGAACACTTTGAGAAAGTCCAAAGCTACTTAGACGCGTTGAATATTAAATATAAAAGAAATAAGCTTTTGGTTCGAGGGCTTGATTATTATAACCGCACGGTTTTTGAAATCAAATCTTCTCAATTGGGCTCTCAAAGCGCCGTTTGCGGAGGCGGAAGATATGATTCTTTAGTTGAAATGCTAGGTGGGCCAAAGACTCCTGCCGTGGGCTTTGCGATGGGTGTCGAAAGGCTTTATAGCTTAATTGAAAAAAAAGAAATCGAAAAAATAGATTATTTTATCGTTTCAAAAGACGAAAAAGCTTCAATTAAACTTGCTCAGCGTCTTCAAGAACAAGGAAAATCGACTGATTTTGATATGCAAAATAGAAAATTTGCAAAACAACTGGAAAAAGCGGCAAAAATCGCAAATTATGCAATCATCTTAGGCGAAGACGAAATCAAAGGCGGATTTTGGAGCGTTAAAAATCTAAATGACGGAAGTCAAAAGAGAATTGAAACTTTTGAAGAATTATTATAATTTTAATATTAAACAAAAATCCAAATAAAATAAAATGCTACGAAGTTTTGATTTCGTAGCATTTTTATATATTTTATTTTATTAATCTTTGTCTTGAATATCTTTTGCAAGCCAAGTATCAGCGCGCGCCCCTGTGATTAATTTTCCATCAGCCCTTATCCCATATCCAAATGGGTCTTCGCCTTTATTTATGCCATCAACATCAAGACAAACGACTTTATAAATCGCATCAAAGCCAAATTCATCGTGATATGTAATGGTCGTTGCATCTGATGGAGAAAATAATCTTGTGTTTGCTGCCCAATATAGCCCAAAAGTAGTCTGTGGGCTTGCTTGATAAAATATTATATCGTCTGCAAATTTGATTTCTTCTCCCACTTTTAAAGCGTTTTCGGTTTTACAAGTGGAATCAAAAAGAGCTTTTGCTTGTGCTAAAGTCTTTTGAGGAGAGCAAGTTCCTTTGTCGCTTGAAAGACAAACATAAGGGTTCGTCGTGTCCCCTGCAATATTGCTACAATTTATAGATTTTGCATTTACAAGCTCTGCCACTGATTGACAAAAATATTTAATAGTTGCGTCTGTTCCTGTTTCAACTCCGCTTTTTGTCCCCGTTAGCCTTGTCCCATCTGCTTTTGTTCCCAAGTCCCCTGCTTTATAATATTTTTCAGAAGAAGCTAGTTCATTGATAATCTTTGCTAAAGTTGCATTTCCTTTTTTGAATTTCATAACGTCCTCGTTTGGAGTAGATTGAAACGCCACAGGAAGCAATATACTTGTAATTATGCCTATTACAGTTAGGGCAATCATAATTTCTGCTAAAGTAAAACCAAATTTATATTTTTTCATATTTTTCCTCTTAAATATTATTAAAAATAGCATTATGATTGGGTTTTTAAATCATATAAATCTTTGATTTTTGAAAAATATAATAATAAAAGCCCCTATGAAAACCATAGAGGCTTTTTTTGAATTGTTTAATTTCTAATTATTTAGAGCAGCAATTGCAAGCGCCACAAGTGCAAGCGCCTAGTTTGTCCATTGCTTCTTCAAGGCGAACTTTGATACGTCCGTCTACCGCGATACCTTCGCCTGTTTTTTCAGAAATCAACAATGGGTTGATATCTAATTCGTCGATGAATGAGAAATCTGAAACAAGTTGTGATAATCTCAACAATGTTTCTTGGATTTGATTCATTTGAGCAGGTGTAGTTCCGCGAGCACCTTCTAATAATTTGTATGCTTTTACTGATTTAATCATTTCAGAAGCGTCAACGTCAGTCAAAGGAGCAATTCTGAATGTTACGTCTTTCATAACTTCGATGAATACACCGCCTAAACCGAACATCATCATTGGGCCATATTGTGGGTCTGTTGCGATACCACAAACCATTTCGCGGTTGCCTTTAACCATTTCTTGGATAATCACACCTTCAAGACCATCGATAAGCCCTTTTTCTGTTAATTTAGCGATTAAGTCGTTGTATTCTGCTTTCAATTGAGCTTCGTCTTGGATATTCACTCTAACGCCACCAACGTCTGTTTTGTGTGAAGTTGTTTTAGAAGTCATTTTCATAACTACAGGGTAGCCAATTTTGTTTCCAACTTCGACAACTTCATCGATGTTTGTAGCGAAACCGGATTTACATACTCTGATTCCATAAGCGTCCAATACGTCGATTGATTCTCTTGTGGTAAGTTGCGCTCTGCCTTCAGAGATTGATTGTTTAATGATTTCAGCAGCGCGAGCTCTATCCACTTCATAAGCAGGGATTTCGCCTACTGGGCGTTCTTGCCACAATCTTTGTTGGTTCAATCTATTGAAGCCATCGGCAGCTTCTTCAGCATACATAAAGAATGGCATATTAACTTCCATTTCAGAAAGTTTTGTGAAGAATTCTGATTTTGTCATAAATACGCCAACAACAGGTTTTTGTGGGTTTTTAGCTTTGATTTCCATGATTGCTTTAGCTACATCGATATCTTTTAAGCCTAAGAATGGCAAGTAGATAACCATAATCATATCAACGTTTTCGTCTGCGATTACAGTTTCAAGAGTTTGTTTATAGTGTTCGATTGGAGCAGAAGCTATCATGTCGATTGGGTTTTTAACAGAAGCAGCAGAAGGCAAGAAACTTCTTAATTTTTCTTTTGTTTCGTCTGAAATTTTTGCCATTTGCATGCCATATTCGCAAACTGCGTCTGTCGCCATAATCCCTGGGCCACCTGAGTTTGTGATGATTGCTACTCTATCGCCTTTTGGAATTGGGCAAGTTGCGAACATTTTTGCTGTCGCAAACAAGTTTTTCAAAGAATATTCTCTGATTACGCCTGATTGTTTTAATAATGCGTTTGCAGCTTTATCAGCACCTGCTAAAGAGCCTGTGTGAGAAGAAGCGGCAGAAGCGCCTGCAGCAGAACGACCAGCTTTTAGAGCCAAAATTGGTTTTTTCTTAGAAATTCTAGAAGCTAATTTTCTGAAGTTTGCTGGGTTTTGAATAGATTCCATGTAAAGCAAAATTTGTTCAACGTCATCTACATTTTCCCAATATTCCAAAGCAGTTTCAGCATTTACGTCTGCTTGGTTTCCGATAGAAATAAATTGAGCAAAGCCAAGATTTAAGTCTTTTAAGATGTTTAAAATACCGCCACCTAAAGCGCCTGATTGAGAAACAAAACCGATATTTCCTCTCTCTGGCAAGGATTCAGCGAAACAACCGTCCATTCTAACGCTTGGATCGGTGTTTACAACACCCAAGCAGTTAGGGCCAACGCAGCGCATGCCGTATTCTTTAACTTTTGCAAGTAATTGTTTTTCTGCTTCTGCGCCTTCTTTGCCTGTTTCTTTAAAGCCAGCTGTGATGATGCACAAGCCTTTAATTCCTTTTTCGTGGCATTGGTCAATTGTTGAAAGCACAAATTTAGCGTTTACAACAATGATAGCTAAATCTACTTCTTCTGGGATTTCTAAAACAGAAGTGTATGCTTGTAAACCTTCAATAATTCCACCTTTAGGGTTTACAGGATAAATATTTCCATTAAATTTGTATTCTTGTAAACGTTTCATAATGTCAGAACCAATTGTGTGTTCTTTGGTGGAAGCACCAACAACAGCAATTGATTTTGGTCGCATAATTTTGTTTAACATTTTTATGTCCTTTCTAATATATTATTTTATTTTTAATATCCATTTGGAATAAATTCGCGATTTCTAAATTTTGCCCCTAAAGACTTTGCGATTGTTTCGCACCTTTTCACGTCAACTGGGTAATTAGGAACATCAGAGACAATAGAAGCCACTGTTTTAATTTTTTCTTCGACGCAGCTTCTAATAAATCTTTTCACTTCTTCATAAGCATTTTCGATTTTAGGATTAGAAACTTTATTATAAACTTCTTCGTTTTCGCCATTTAAGCTCACAGAAATTAAATCTACATAAGGCGCTAATTCAGGAGCCACGTTTCTTTTGTGGATTGCATTAGCATGGCCATTTGTGTTTATTCTGATTTTCAAATTTGGAAAGTTTTCTTTTAAATATTTTGAAATTTCAACGACTTCGTTGATTTTGATTAAAGGTTCGCCATATCCACAAAAAACAATCTCATCTTGCTTTGAAATTATGTCTTTTTTTGCTTCGATTTGTTCTATGACATCTTTTGCAGTTGTTGAATCTTGGTCAAGCCAAAGCTTTGCGCCTTGGACATCTTCTTTTTGGTCTCTTACGCAAAAAACACATGCGTTTGAGCATGCGTTGGTCATATTAATATATGGTTTGCCATCTAAAAAATATAGCAGATTTTCGTTTTTATTCGCCATAATACTCGCTGTTTTCTAGCTAAATTACTTACAATATAAATTGTAACTCTAACAATTTTCTAAAACAATATTTTTTTAACTTTTATTTTCCATTTAAAAAAGCAACAAGTTTTTAGGCTTGTTGCTTTTTGGAGTTTGGTTTTTTGGGAACCTTAATTTTGCACGCTCCTGAGGAAATCCGCGAAATGAACTTTTGGCTTTGTCAACACTCCCGCTTTGCAAAGATTTCCACGTCGCCATCGTACAGCTCCAGCGTTTTGCTCAACGCAAACCGCTTGGGAGCCTCGGCTTCGCTAGTAGTTATTCAAATAACTATCCAATTCCCATTTTGTGACACAAGTTCTATATTTATCCCATTCGATATGTTTTGCTGTCACAAATTCGTTTAAGATGTGCTCTCCTAAAGAATCTTTTATGACGTCATCTTTTTCTAATAAATCTACTGCGTCGATTAAAGTCCCCGGAAGAGAATCGATTTTTGCTTTTTTCAATTCTTTTGGAGTCATTTCATAGATATTTTCTTCAACTTGGCAAGGTGGCTCGATTTGGTTTTCAATGCCATCTAAAATAGCGCCTAAAATCACAGCAAGAGCCAAATATGGGTTGCAAGAAGGGTCTGGGGAGCGAAGTTCTATTCTTGTCGCAACTCCTCTTTTCGCTGGAACCCTAATAAGAGCAGAGCGGTTTGCCAAAGACCAAGCGAGATATACGGGAGCTTCGTATCCTGGGACTAGTCTTTTATAGCTATTTACAATAGGGTTTGTCACAGCAGTGAGGTTTTTAACGTGTTTTAAAACACCCCCGATTGACCACAAAGCTTCTTTTGAAAGTTGATAGTCGCGCTCTGGGGCATAAAATGAGTTTTTGCCATCTTTAAACAAAGACAAGTTGCAATGCATGCCAGAACCATTTATTCCAAATATTGGTTTTGGCATAAATGTCGCATGTACCCCATATTCAGAAGCAATGCTTTTTACAACATATTTAAAAGTAATAATATTGTCCGCTGTAGTCAATGCGTCCGCATATTTAAAATCGATTTCGTGTTGTCCGTCTGCGACTTCGTGGTGACTTGCTTCGATTTCAAAATCCATAGCTTCTAGAGTTCCTACGATGTCGCGGCGAATATCTTCTGCCATGTCTGTAGGAGCAGCGTCATAATAGCCACCTTTGTCATGAGGATTTGTTGTAGCATGGCCTTTTTCGTCTAATTCAAAAATAAAGAATTCTGCTTCTGGGCCAACATTCATTTTGTAGCCAAGCTTTTCCGCTCTTTGAATCATTCTTTTTAAATTGCAGCGAGGACAACCTTCAAAAGGAGTGCCGTCTGCGTTATGAATGTCGCAGATAATTCTAGCCACATTTTCACCATCTCTTTCGCACCAAGGCAAGATTGTGAATGTATTAAGGTCTGGGAAGAAATACATATCAGATGTTTCAATACTTCTAAAACCTTTGATTGAAGAACCATCTAGCATGATTTCGTTATTTAAAACTTTATTCAATTGGCTAATAGGTAAAGACAAATTTTTGATTGTTCCGTTAATGTCGCAAAACTGTAATCTAATGAAACCTACGTTGTTTTCTTCGCACAATTTTGCAATTTTTTCTTTTGTCATTTTTGCTTCCGCCATAACATTTCCTCCAAAGTTTTATTTAAATTTTACTATTTTATGATTTTACTAAATATTTTCAAAAAATGTCGAAATATTTATAAATATTTAATATCCTAATTTTTGGTTTATTTCGCTTTATTTATATTTTTATATTATTATATAGCTATGAGAATTAATAAATATATAGCTCAAAGCGGTTTTTGTTCCAGAAGAAAAGCAGACGAATATGTCTTAGAAGGAAAAGTCAAAGTAAATGGCGAAGTGGTCACTATGCTTGGCTTTGAAATAAGAAAAAAAGACAAAGTCACACTTGACGGCAAAACTATCAGAGCAGACAAACTTGAATATTTCAAATTCTACAAGCCAGCAGGCTATATCACAACAAAATCAGACGAAAAAAACAGAAAAACGATTTTTGACATCTTGCCAAAAGAATATCAACACTTAAACCCAGTCGGGCGCTTGGATAAAGATTCTACAGGGCTTATCATTTTAACAAACGACGGAAATCTAGCGTATGAGCTCACCCACCCTTCTATCAAAGTCGCAAAGACTTACCTTGTAAAAGTTGATTCAAAGTTGACAAAAGAAGAGCTAGAAAAGCTTTCTAGTGGAATTGAAATCGAAAAAGGAAAAATCGCTTATTGCGATTGGATAATCTTAGAAGAAGACAAAAAATCGACTTTGTTTGAAATCACCTTATATCAAGGCTTGAACAGACAAATTAGAAAAATGTTTGAATATTTAGGGCATAATGTGCTAAATTTAAAAAGGATACGCCACGCAAACATCGACCTTACAGGTTTAAAAAAAGGGCAAATCAAACAAATCAAACCAAGACAAATAAAAGAATTAAAGCAATATTTATCAAAATTAAGAGAAAAGGAAGTATAAAATGCTTGACATTAAATTAATCAGAGAAAATCCTGAAAAAATCAATGAACTTTTAAAAAGAAGAAATCCGGACTTATCAATCGACGAAGTCTTGAAAATCGACGAAGAAAGAAGAAAAGTCCAATTTGAATTGGATAATTTAAGAGCTACAAGAAAAGCTGAATCCAACAAAATTGGCGCAATGAAAAAACAAGGCATTGATACTACTGAAATTCAAGCTGAAATCAGAAAACTAGGAGAAGACTCAAAAGCTTTAGAAGAAAAATTGAGCGAATTAGACAACAAACAAAGACAAACTCTTTTAAGCATTCCAAACACTCCGGACGAAACTACTCCAATCGGAAAAGATGATTCAGAAAATGTTGAAATCAAAAGATGGGGCGAACCTACTAAATTTGATTTTGAATATAAAGCACATTGGGATTTATGCCCAGAGCTTGGCATGTTAGACTTTGAAAGAGGGGTAAAACTTGCTCACACAAGATTTACTTTATATCGCAACTTTGGCGCGAAACTAGAACGCGCCATCATCAACTTCTTCTTAGATACCCATACATTAACTCGCGGATACGAAGAAATCTTCCCTCCTGTTATGGCAAATTCTAAGACTATGACAGGAACAGGTCAACTTCCAAAATTCAAAGAAGACATGTTCAAATGCGAAGATGAAGACTTGTTCTTAATTCCAACCGCAGAAGTTCCTGTAACAAACATCTATCAAGACGAAATCTTAGATGAAGACATGCTTCCAAAATACATGACAGCATATACTCCATGTTTTAGAAGAGAAGCAGGTTCAGCCGGAAAAGACACAAGAGGATTAATCAGACAACACCAATTCAACAAAGTTGAACTTGTAAAATTAACAAAACCGGAAGAATCAGCTGAAGAACACGAAAAATTAACTCGTGACGCAGAAAACGTTCTAGAACTTTTAGGGCTTCCATATAGAAGAGTGGCATTGTCCACAGGCGACATCGGCTTTTCTGCTAAAAAATGTTATGACCTTGAAGTTTGGATGCCTTCTTACAATTCTTATAAAGAAATTTCTTCTTGCTCTAACTTTGGAGACTATCAAGCAAGAAGAGCAAATATCCGCTTCAGAAGAAAAGATGGTTCTGTTGAATTTGTTCACACTTTAAATGGCTCAGGGCTTGCTGTGGGAAGAACTTTAGCTGCAATTTGCGAAAACTTCCAAACAAAAGATGGACACATCATCGTTCCTGAAGTTTTGAGAAAATACACAGGCTTTGACAAAATATAATTAATCGGTTTTGCGCAAAAAATATTTTGCGCAAGCCTTTTATAAATAAAAGTCGGGCTTTCGCCCAACAAGAACAAAATTAGGAGAAAAAATGAAGAAAATTTTATCTATAGTTTTAAGTTTAGTTGTTATTTCAAGCGTAGCTTCTATTGCAATCGCAAAAGACACAACAAAAGCAAAAACTCAAAAACCGGTGAAAATCTCTAAAAAAGATGTCATCAAAGACGACGAATATAAACAAATCAAAACTCAATTCTTCAATGCAGATGGATATGGCAACATGTACAACTGCGCTGTTGAAAAACAAAGATTTTGCAAAGTCAAAGACTTGGACACAGGGCTTTATGTTCTTTGCGACAGAGAAGTTTCAAGAACTCAAATGGAATCTGCAAAAGTGTTCTACAAACTTGGCAGATGCGTTAAATTAAACTAATTTTAGTTTCTAATTTCAAGAAAGTGGCGCTAAAGTAGCTTCTTATGATATAATTAGCAAATGAAAAATTTTATTTTATCATTTATAATTATTTCGCTATTGGCGCCATTTTCTTTTGCAAAATTCTCTTTTGCAAGAAACCTTAACCAAGGAAGCTACAAAGTCTTAAAAATAGTAGATGGCGACACTATTTATCTTGATTTCAACAGAAATTCAAAGATAGAAAAAGAAGAAAAAGTGCGCTTAAATGGCATTGATTCTTTCGAGACAAAAATAAATAACGGGCTTTTTTGGCAGATGAAATTAAACAATTTATCCAAAAAAGAAGCTTTGGGGCTAGGGTATTTAGGCTTTAACTTTGCAAAACACGAGCTTTTAGGAAAAGATGTTTTCTTTGAATATAGTGCAGATGAAAAATATGATAAATATGAAAGAAAATTAGGCTCCATTTATTATGATTGCAAAAAAGACCCAAGCAAGCGCCCTTTTGGAATACAGACTTTAGATTTAATTTCAAAAGACGAATACTGTAAAAATTATGAAAAAGAAGCTTTGAAGATGGGGCTTGCTAAAGTTTATCAAAAATCAAACAGGAAAGAAGAACTTGAAAAATATTTTTCAAAAGAAAACTATCAAAAGCAATTGAAAAAAGCGCAAAAACTAGACCTTGTATTTTTTGACTACATAAATCAAAAATATTTTGATATTGATTGTAAAAATATGGAAGGCTATGGCCAAAATAACTTGTTAAACAAAAAATTTGCGAAAAAATCATTTTGCGAAATGAAAAAATAAAAAGGAAAATAGGATATAATTAGTTATTATGGAAAAGAAAATCGAAAAAATAGACATACACATTACCGATCATTGCAACTTGAATTGCAGAAGCTGCACACATTTTTCGCCATTAAGCGAAGAGTTTTATCTTGATATTGATGATTTTGAAAAAGATATAAAAAGATTGAGTGAGCTTACTAAAGGTGCTGTGGGGCAAATATTTTTGCTTGGCGGAGAGCCACTTTTGCACAAAGAGTTAATAGACTTTTTCCCTGTCGCAAGGCATTATTTTAAAGATAGCGAGCTTATCATAATCACAAATGGAATTCTTTTAAATTCCCAAGAAGACAGATTTTGGAAGGCTTTAAGAAGATATAATATAAAAATTTGGACCTCTAGGTATGGTCTCAATATCGATTATTCTTCAATCGACAAAAAAGCAAAAGATTTTGGAGTTTTCTTAGGCTACACTTCTATGAATTTTGACAAAGAGAACAAAAAAATCTGGACAAAATTCCCTCTCGACCTCAAAGGAAGCCAATATTGGGTGGAAGCTTTTCACCATTGCGCAGTTAAAAATTGCGTAACTTTGAAAAAAGGAAAGCTATACACTTGCCCAACGACTGCACACATCGAGCATTTCAACAAATACTTTAAAACAAACCTCGAATTGAGCCCTTATGATTATATAGACATTTTCAAAATTTCGACTTTTGATGAAATTTTGTCTTTCTTATATAAACCAACTCCTTTTTGCAGATTTTGCAAAACCCAAAACTTGGAAAACGGATATTGGGCGCCAAGCAAAAAAGACATCAACGAATGGGTTTAAAAAGTATAACTTAAACTAAAGTATGAATTTTATTAACTAATGTATAAATTTTTTAAAAAACACTTCAGTTTTTAAAAAATGTGCCGATATGATATTATATATACGGCATGGGATTGAGTATAAATGAACAAAAAAAGAACAACAAAAAACGACAACTCTTCAATGTATACAAGAAGCATAAACCTTCTTGAGGACGATCCTTTAGAAGAAATTTTTGCTCTTAATTTAGGCGAATTTTTTACAGAACAACTTATAAACCAAGATTTAGTTGATAAAATTTCAAAAAAAGCGAAAGAAAAAGACAAAAAAGAAAGCCTGAAAGAACAATTAAAAGAGCTCATCTCGATTTATTCTATAGACAACACTTTGTCCTTGTTGGGCTTTGAAGGAAAAGACTCAGTTATTGGAAATTCCATCGCAAAAACAGTTAAGCTTATGCTTAATTTGGTGGAATGTAACATTTATGTCGCAAAGAAAAACGAAGCGCTCAAACACATCGCTTCTTCTGACGAAAAATTATCAGACGAAAACATCACCCCTGAAATCAGAAAAGTGATGGAAACAGAATATGAAAAAATCATAGAAAATGAAGATTTTCAAATCAGCTTGTTTCCTATGAAAAACAATTTTGAATGCATCGGGGTAATTGAAGCAATCAGGAAAATCGAGCGCCCTCTCGAATTTGAATATGTTGATTTAATCCAAAATATGGCAGGGCTTTTTGTGACTTCCTTAGGAATTCAAAAACTGATTGAAGAAATAAAAAGGCTTTTAGCCTTAAAAGACGTCTCTATTATGGAGCTTCAAAACCTAAGGGCGCAATTGACTGCAATCATAGGTGACTTAGGAGACCAACAACAAACTTTTGTTGAGCGCCTTGCGTATGCTTCCGACCTCAAAGGGCAATATAAGAGAAATCACTCGAGCCAATGCGCAAATTTATCAAGAGAAATTTGCGAACAACTCGGCTTAAACGAGAAAACAACAGATTTAATATATTATGCAGGTTTATTACAAAACATCGGAAAAATCACCCTTTGCGAAGATTTGTTCACCAAAAAAGAAGCCCTAAGCGAAAAAGAATGGGACGAATTGAAAAAATCTCCAAATGCGGGCGTGGATTTATTGATGAATATCAACTTCATGTCCGAAGTTGTGCCATATATTAATTATCAACAAGAACGCTACAACGGAAAAGGCTACCCAGAAGGCCTAAAAGGAAATTCAATCCCACTAGGCTCAAGGATTATTTCTCTTGCAAGCGCATATTGCGCACTAACACAAGATAGAGTGCACAGAAAAGCTTTGTCAAACAAAGAAGCGCTTGAAATCATCAAAAGCGAAAGCGGCGAAAAATGGGACCCAAAAGTAGTCCAAGCTTTGCTTGAAATCAAAGGCGAAGATTAATAATTATCTATTTAAAACTTCCTTCCAGCCTTCTTTTCTTGCGTAATTATAATGGCAGGGTTCGCCCTCTTTTGTCTTTAGCCCTGCTTTTTCGATTGCCATCAAACAGCCGTCTTGAAGAGAATATCGGTATTTTGCACCATATCTTTGAAGCTTGTTGTTTGAAGAAAATTTGCAATCTTCATACACAAAAAATCCTCGCTTTTTAGTGTCATTGTTCGCTGTTCTTAAAACGATGAATTTTTCGCTTCTATTTAAGGTTGTTTTTGAAAAACTACAATTTTTATAAACACCTTCAAGGCTTTGGTTAGTTGGGTTCAAAAGAATAACATCGGAGTCTGTTTTTAATTCGA
This sequence comes from uncultured Candidatus Melainabacteria bacterium, assembly GCA_934675685.1. Taxonomy (GTDB): domain Bacteria; phylum Cyanobacteriota; class Vampirovibrionia; order Gastranaerophilales; family Gastranaerophilaceae; genus RUG14156. The sequence goes on from CAKURL010000009.1 coordinate 24,264, forward strand.
CTAAGCTAAATTCAGGCCTTAGATAGTCTTTATAATCTTCAGGATTTATCAAAAAATCTAAATCGTTTTTAAATTCTCTTTGTTTAAAAGTGGCAACAAGCTTGTCTTCTGGACATCTAATTACCAAAAAGTCGACATCTTCTTGTTTTTCCCCTTTTTGGATTTTAACAGATTTCAAGCTTGAAAAATATGTTTTCCCGTTGATTTTTATAGGATTACTTTCTTCTTTTCCTTTTCTTTTCGCGTTTAAAGCAGCATCTAGCATAAAGACTTTATTTAAATCAAGCTCATGACCAGAAAAAGTCTTTTGGAATTGGTTTACTTGAACTTGCGCTTTTGTATAGTCATAAACCGCGTCTTTTAAGACGTAGCCTTGCGCTTTTGCTCTTAACTTTTCAAGCTTTTTGTCGTCAAAATGCCTATCAAAATAATCTTGCTCTTCTCTATATAAAAATAATTTTTCTAATGCTTTTTCTTGCCTGTTTAAAGCTCTCAAATTAATCGAAGGAAGGGTATCTTTTGCTTCCTCTTGGTCCATTCCAAGATTTTCTTTATTCAAAACCCAATGTTCTTGAGGAAAATAAATAGGTAAATCCCAAGCTTTTTTGGTTAAATCTGGGTGAGTCGAATAATATGCACTTTGAAAAGAGCTATATCTGTTTCTTGATAAATAGCCATCTGTCACTGGGCAAGTTTGAGGATTGTTTACTTTTGCTTTTTGTTTTCTTGCACCAAAAGCAAATTGAGAAGAGATTTTGGGGATTTGCATTTTAATTTTCCTTTTATTTTTTAATACAAAATCCCTAAAAGATTTTTTTTGCTACTACTTAAATTTTATAAAACGCAATATTTAGACATATCAAGCTTTAAGATATTTTTGATTTCTTCAATGTCTTTACATTTTCCAAAAGCAATCGCAAAAATCGGGTTGATTTTATAGTCAATTTTTCTTAAATCTAAAAGATTTGAAATGTTTTTTAAATAACCATCAAAATCGATTTTTTTGATTTTATTTCTTTCTATTTTAGATGGAATGTCGCCAATTGTGAAATAATAATAATCATCGTCTTTTTCTTTTAAAATCTTTTCCCAGTTTGGCTTTTGCTTATTTAAGAATGCTTCATAAACATTAACCCCCCAAGCAAAATAGGCAATATCCGTGATACACCAGCCGCAAAAGCGCAAAGGATTTATTTCGATTGGAATGATATTTCCAGTTTTTTCTTCCACTCTTAATTCTAAGTGGAAAGGAAAATTCTTGTAGCCGCCTGCTTTTGCAATTTTATCTAGGACATTTTTAAATGGCTCAAGATATTTTTCAAGAATTTTTTTAGAAGTATAATATGCTCTATCTGAAACATCTTTTCCGTCGAAAAATGGGTGCTTGAAGATGTTTAAAATAGTCGCTTCAGAGTTTTCGTCAAAATATGCGTCGAGCGCATATTCTTCCCCTTCTATCATTTTTTCAATTATGAAATTATTCATATCAACAACGCTCGAGGGGAAAATTCCTTTTAATTTTTCAATTTCAAAGTCAATTTTTAAAATCGCTTGTTCCCAGTCGTTTTTGTCGTAAATCGGATATACTCCAAAGCTCAAAAAGCCCACTGTTGGCTTCAAGATGATAGGATAAGGCAAATTATCTGGGTTTTCTTTTTTGATTTCTTCTAAAGAACTTGCTTTAAAGAAATAATCAGGATAAATTTTTTGAAGAGTTTTTCTAAATAAAGCCTTATCTTTGCTCAATTTAATCATCTTATTCAAGTCGCTATTTGGAAGTTTTCCTTCCACCCAGTCGATTGAATTTTCAGAATTTGTATAAAACAATTCTCCTTCTTTTTCATATTTTTCAATAGCTGTTTTTCCATCTACCAAGTCGCTTTTTGAAAAATATTTCAAAGAAACTTCGTTTTCCAACACCGAAAAGCCATTTTTTTTGATTGTTTCTATTAAAAAGTCTGAAACATAAGGTTTATTTAAAATTATCATTTGTTTTCTTTCTATTTTGCCGCATTTGCGTATTTATGAACTTGTTTTTGCAAAATTTCACAAGCTTTTTCCAGTTGTGGGTCAACTTTGTCTTTTGCATTTTGCTCCGTGAAATCTACTTCGTAGTCTGGCGTGATACCTTTTTTGTGGATATCTGTACCGTTTGGAGTTAAGTATTTTTGAATTGTGATATGCAAAGCAGAGCCATCAGGCAAGTTGTTTATTTCTTGAACCAAGCCTTTTCCAAAAGATTTTTTGCCCACGATTATCGCTCTTTTGTTGTCTTTTAAAGCACCGGATAAAATTTCAGAAGCAGAAGCCGAGCCGCCATTAATCAAAACAACAATAGGTTGGTTTGTTTGAACAGTCGACAAGGAATTTTGCGTTTCTTTATAACCGTCTTTATCCACAGTGGACACGATAACTTTAGAGCTCAAAAGCATATCTGCGATATAGATAGCATTATCTAAAAGCCCCCCTGGGTTCGAGCGAAGGTCTATAATTAAACCATCTTTTGTTTTTAATTTATTCAATGCTTCTTGAAATTCGCTTGCTGCGTTTCTTGAAATGAAAGAGCTTAGTCTGATGTAACCTAAATTATCGTCGACTTTGCCGATTTTAGGAGGTTTTGTGGAAACTGATTTAAGCTCAATTTTTGCACGTTGAATTACATAATATTTATTTTCTTCGCCTTTTCTTTTAATCAAAAGCTTCACGCTCGTGCCTTCAGGGCCTTTGATTTGGTCCGCTGCAGCTTCGACTTTTATCCCTTTTGTGGATTTTCCGTCGATTTCCAAGATTTCGTCTTCAGATTTCAAACCTGCACGCTCCCCTGGAGTATCTTCTAAAGGCGCGATGATGAGCAATTTGCCATCTCGAACCCCGATTTGAACCCCTATGCCGTTTAGAGAACCTTTTATACTTTCCGTTTCTTCTTTATATTCTTTTGGAGTTAAAAATTTAGTATAAACGTCACCTAAAGAATCCACCATTGTGCCAATTGCAACATAAGCGTCGTCTTCGTCTTTTATGACTGCGTCATATTTATGGCGCCATCTTTGCCAATTTTGTTGGTTTTGAGTGTCGTCCACATATTTTGCGTTAATCAATCTCCAAGCTCTGTCATAAAGCCCTTGAGGAGTCAAAGCCAAAGCCGGATTTTGGAAATTTGTCGCCAAAAACAACAAAAACAAAACTAAAAATGCACAATATCTTTTAAACATTTGTTTTAAATTCATAACTTTTTCCTTCAGTCGTATGGCATTAATTATACCAAGAGAAAATTTTGTTTTCCACATATAAAATACTTAGTTTACATAAACTTTATGACAAGTTTTATTAATCTAAGATTTTTGTATCAAATAAAGTTTTGAAATAATCTATTGTCACATCTTTTGGAGCAAAATATGAAAATTTTTGCTTTTCTTGGCTTAAAAATACAGTAAAGCCTTTGTCTTGGTATGCAATTCTATACCCAAAGCGAGAAAGAAGCATTTCTTCGTTTGCGAGTGGCCAAGAATTTTCTGTGACAATGATTTCAGGCCTAAAATGCTCTATTATATAAAAAGGATTGCGCCCAGACAAAGAAAAGAAATCCATACTCATAAAAATATATTCTTGAGGATACAATTCTTCTTGTCTTCCGTCCATAAAGATTTTTATATCAGGATAGCCTTTATATGCAAGATAACCTGAAAGATAATATGGAGCAAGGGTCTTGCCTTTTATGTGGTTGATTTTTAGAAAATTTAAAACATTCACAGGATAAGAACGGTAAAATTCTTTCCAAGCTTTTTCTTTTATAGGGTTCATCGCAAGAAGAGCTATAGAAAAGACCGCAACGATTGAATAAATAGTAGTCTTTTTAATTAAATCAAAGAACTTTTTATCAAATTCAAAGCCTAATTCGAAATCTTTTTTGAAAACTTTTTTATATAAGATTTTAAAAGAATTTTGAATTTTTTGAACAATAAAATTATAGAAATTATAAAAATCTCCATACATGAAAATAAAAACAACAATCAAAAACAAATGAACGTGTTTAATATATTTTGCGCTCAAAAAAAGCACAGGTAAAATCATCAATACTTTCACAAAATCGACATTTTTTAGCTCTTCAAAATCTTTTTTTGTTGCTTTAAAGATTATTCTTCCTGCTTTATATAAAAATGCCAAAATGACTGCAAAGAAGGTAGCCTTATAAATATCAAGATTTATAACCAAAGGCCCAAATGGCGTCTGCCATTCGCCTATATAGCTTCTATCGACTGAACATGTGCTTATCATAAAAGAAATGTATTCTAAACCCCAAGGATTGATTAAAAAGCACAAAGAACAGATGAAAAACAAGATAAAATATGTCTTTGACGGTTTTCTATTTAAAACTTGCCCTATTGCGTATAATAATAACATTCCAAGGCCGGCTAAAGCTGCTCCATGGCAATTTAGCCATAAAACCATGATAAATGGAATAGAAATCGCATATTTTAAGCTATTTTTTTCGTCATTTCTTATTTTTTCGCATAAAAATATCCACAAAGGCAAAATTGCAAATGTGAATAATTGACACCTTACAGTGGAATTAATGACTTGAGAAAGCACTAATTCTACAGCCAAAAGTAAATATAAAAAAAGGTTCAAAGGATTTTGATTTTTGTTATATTCTTTGACTGCGAGCGCTAAAAACAAAGCGCACAACGTGAAAAACAAGGCTTTTAAGACGGTTAAACCAACAACTCCAAAAGTTGTTGCAATAACATAGAAAAACCCAGACAAAAGCCATTCATGGTCAAACCAAGTGTTTGTTTTAGTGTATGAAACAACGTCTAAAAACATAGGCTCGCCCGAAGCGACAACGGATTTTCCCATAATCAACCTAGAAAAAAGGTCGTTATCTAAAATTGTATATGTAGAACCAAGTGCCAAAAAAAGTAGAAAAATTACTATTGGAAAAATGATTAAATCTGCTTTTTTATTCATTTAAAGATTAATCCAAATAGAACACTGTAACCACTTTATGAGACTCTTCGGCAAATTCAACTGCTTTGTGTAAAGTGCTGGAAGAATGCGACAAAAAGCAGATTAATTGTTGACATTGAGAGATGATTTCTCTGTTGCAAATGCGGCTTGCGTCAGCTAAAGTCATCATCGCTCTGTCCGGGTGTTCTACGATATTTGGAACGCCAATCAATTGGTCTTGCACGTCAGAAGGCTGTTGGCCTATTGTTTGAGGAAGAATTATTTTCAATTTTTCAGGATTTGCCTTGAGCGCTCCTCTAATTGCCGCAGCATTCGTCCCAGAAGAACCACCCGAGGTGATTATAGTATTTCCTTGCATAACAAGGCTGGTTGTCAAAGTTTCAATAATTTGTTGATGAGTAATTGTTAAATTTCTTGAACCTATGATTGCGATTTTTTTTGCGCTTTGGCGGATTGTTGCGAGTTCTTGTGTTAAAACATCAACTTCGTCGCCATTGTGTTCAACTGTGTCTAAATCGCCTATTGGTACCATAATCGAGGGCTGCTGGTTTTCAAAATTTTCTTCCATAATTTTTAATTTTTTTCCTTTTAAAATTTTTATAATAATATAGATATAATGATAACATATTTCCACGTTTTTGAAAATATCTATCGAATAGTTTTATAAAAGGGGAGAATTATATCGCCATGCAAAGCGAAAAAGCATATTTAAAAGGATTAAACAACGAACAAAACCAAGCAGTCACAGAAAAAAATGGCACAATTTTAGTCTTGGCGGGCGCTGGCTCTGGGAAAACTAAAGTTTTGACCTCAAGAATTGCTAATTTAATTTCCTCTGGCGCAAGCCCAAACGAAGTCTTGGCCGTGACTTTCACAAATAAAGCTGCAAAAGAAATGCAAGCAAGGTTAAGCGTATATCTTGGAGAAGAAGTCGTAAAAAGAATGTGGGTGGGCACTTTCCACAGCATTTGCGGAAGAATTTTAAGAAGAGATTTAGAAAGCTACAAAACAAAAGACGGCCGCCATTGGGACAATAATTTTGTAATCTATGACGACACAGACACAAAAACAATCATCAAAAACGCGATAAAAAAGATGAACCTTGACGAAAAAACTTATGAAGTCAAAGGAATAAGAGCAGCTATTTCAAACGCAAAGAATAAAATGCAAGACGCATACACTTTTGCAAGCTATGCAAAAGATTATTATACTCAAAAAGTTTCTGAAATATATTATGAATATGAAAAGCAGCTTGCGCTCAACAATGCTCTTGATTTTGACGATATGTTGATGCTTGCTGTTAATCTTTTAAAAGAAAATAAAGAAATAAGGGAAAAATATTCTAACCGCTTTTCTCATATTTTAGTAGACGAATTCCAAGACACAAACCAAGCACAATATGACTTGATTAATATGCTCTATCCTTCAGACGGTTCAAAAAATGAAAACGGTTCCTTATGTGCCGTAGGCGACGTCGACCAATCTATCTATTCTTGGCGCGGAGCTGATTTTAAGATTATTTTGAATTTCCAAAAAGACTATAAAGATACAAAATTAATAAAACTAGAACAAAACTATCGCTCCACGGGAGTAATCTTAGAAGCTGCAAATGAAGTCATCAAAAACAACGAACAAAGGCTCGATAAAAACCTTTATTCAAACAAAGGAAAAGGCGAAAAAATTACACTATATGAAGCAAATGACGACTACGCAGAAAGCAGATATATCGCAAAAAACATAGAAAATTCAAGCTTCAAAAAAGACGATATCGCAATCCTTTATAGGACAAACGCCCAGTCGCGCTCTATAGAAGAAGCATTAATGAGCTATTCTATTCCATATAAAATCGTGGGCGGCTTAAAATTCTATGACAGAAAAGAAATCAAAGATATCATTGCATATTTGAAATTAATCTATAATCACAACGACTCTCAAGCTTTAAAAAGAATAATCAACGAACCAAAAAGAGGAATAGGAGACACAACTATTCAAAAATTGGCAAAATACTCTGACGACCACGGGATTTCTTCTTATGAAGCGCTAAAATATTTAGACACCATAGAAGAATTCAACTCCGGAACAAAAGCAAAATTGCAAAATTTCTTTGCAACAATAGAAGAAATCACATCAAGCCAAGATGACTACCCTGTGTTTTCTGAATATGTTTCTTTTGTCATGGAAAAATCAGGATATTTAGCAGAATTAAGAAAAGAAGACAGCGTCGAAAACCAATCTCGCTTTGAAAACTTGCAAGAATTTATAAACGTTGTAAAAGAATTTGAGCAAGACGATTTTGCGCTGGACCCTGAGGACGACCTCGGGATTTTAGGGAATTTCTTGTCTCAAGTGGCGCTCGTATCTGATATTGACGAAGTAAAAGAAGAAGAATCAAGCGTCACTTTGATGACCTTGCATGCTGCAAAAGGATTGGAATTTCCTTGCGTATTCTTAGCTGGCTTGGAAGATGGAATTTTTCCTCACGGAAGAAGTCTCGCCATGGGGACTTCAAACAACGAATTAGAAGAAGAAAGACGCCTTATGTATGTGGGAATCACAAGGGCAAAAGAAAAGCTTTTTTTAACCCACGCAAAACAAAGAAAAGTCTGGGGCAACTTCCAAACAAACCCACCAAGTATGTTTTTAAAAGAAATCCCTCCTGCTTTAATTGACGAAAAAAGTGCTACTCCATATAAAAAAGAAGGCGCTTATGGTTCTAAAAATTCAAGCTTTTCTTCAACGATTAATAGGATTAAAGAAAGAAAAAATTCTTCTCAAAACAAAAGCTCTTTTAATGGCTATAGCTCCTCAAGCTCCTCGAGTTCTTCTAATTCTTCCAGCTCTTCCGGCTCTTCTAACTTTTTAAGCTCATTAAATAGAATAAAACAAAGCAGCAACAAAGCTAAAGAAAAAGCTTCTTCAGCAAACAACCTAGCTTCTTCATTAGCTAATATTAAAAAAATGAGCGTTTCTTCTGAAAATAATAGCCTTAATCAAGCTCAAAAACCAATTAATTATAAGACTATAAATGCCCATGTGGTAAAGAAAAATAAGGTAGAAAGCCCTTCAAACCAAGAAGCAAAGTCGCCTGCGCAACAGAGCTTAGATATCAAAAACATGATTAATTTAGCAAAACAAAAAGCGCAAAACACAAAAAGCCTGATGGGGCAAAACCGCCACGAAGGGCTTTTACCCGTGGGGACTAGAGTTTTCCACGTTTCTTTTGGAGTTGGAAAAATTAAATCTATCGAAAACGACTCTTATGTCGTGGAATTCACAAAACACGGCACAAAGACCTTGGATTCAAAGACTTCCGGTTTAAAGACTTTTTAAACTTTTTAATAATTACCTTGAAAAAGCCAATTTTTATGTTATTTTAAAGGTAATTAAACCAAAAATAAAGGAAAAATATGATTACATTTTGCTATACTCTTCAAATAATCAGCGCAATTTTTAGCATAATTTTAGTCTTGCTTCATTCTCCAAAAGGAGACGGTATGGCTTCAATCGGCGCTGCGAGCCAATTATTTTCTTCTCAAAAATCCACAGAAAAAGGCTTGAATAAAGTTACATATTTCTTTGTTGGAATTTTTATTATCACAACTTTTGCTTTGGGTTTTCTTTTAAAATAGTTTAAGTTTTGGTTTGCGAAATTTAAACGCGAAATTTAAACTCTTTCTATAAAAAAATTTTTAATGTATTATAAATATATTGAAAATTTTAGATAAACGAGGAGTTAAAATGGAATTAGATATAATTAAAAATACAGACCCCGAAGTCGCGAAATATATTGAAGAAGAGCTTAATCGCCAAAGAAACACAATCGAGCTTATCGCTTCTGAAAACTTTACTTCCCCTGCTGTTATGGCTGCTTGCGGAAGCGTTTTGACCAACAAATATGCCGAAGGAAAACCATATAAAAGATATTATAACGGCTGCGAATTTGTGGACAAAATCGAAGAATTAGCTCAAAAAAGATGTTGCGAACTTTTTAAATGTGACCATGCAAACGTGCAACCACATTCAGGCGCTCAAGCAAACATGGCGGTATTTTTATATGCTCTAAAAACAGGCGACACTATTTTAGGCATGGATTTATCCAACGGAGGCCATTTGACCCATGGCTCAAGCGTAAATTTCTCTGGGATAAATTATAATGTAATTTCTTATGGGGTCGACGAAAATGGCGTCATAGACTATAAAGACGTTAGAAAAAAAGCTTTAGAAAACAAGCCAAAATTAATCATAGCGGGCGCAAGCAACTATTCTCGAATTATCGATTTCAAAAAATTCAAAGAAATTGCAGACGAAGTTGGTGCATATTTAATGGTCGACATCGCGCACATCGCAGCTCTTGTTGCCACAGGAAATCACCCAAGTCCTGTTCCTTATGCAGATTTTGTCACAACAACCACCCATAAAACCCTAAGAGGGCCAAGAGGGGGGATTATCATGTGCAAAGAAGAACACGCGCTTGGAATAGATAAGGCAGTGTTCCCAGGGACACAAGGAGGCCCACTAGAGCACATCATCGCAGGAAAAGCGATAGCTTTAAAAGAAGCGCAAAGCGAAGAATTCAAAGAATATGCGACACAAGTTGTAAAAAATTCAAGCTTATTAGCTCAAGAATTAATCAAAAACGGAATTGATATCGTTGGCGGAAAATCAGAAAACCACGTTATGACAATAGATTTAAGAAAATTAGACAAAACGGGAAAAGATGTCGCTAATTTATTAGAAAAAGTGGGAATTACAGCAAACAAAAACACTGTTCCAAACGACCCAAAAGGCCCATTTGTGACTTCAGGGGTTAGAATAGGAACAGCAGCAACCACAACAAGAGGAATGAAAGAAGAAGAAATGAAAGAAATTGCTAAAATCATTTCTGAAGCAATTTTAGAGAAAGACTCAATTGAAAACTTGAGAAAAAGAAGCCTGGAATTGTGCAAAAAATTTCCTTTGTACGAAAATATATAATATATAAAATTCAAGAAAGAATAAAAAATGATTAAATTATCACAAGCTCATATTTTAGGAACAATCATAGCGTATTTATTAGGGATTTTTATCGTCCCTTTGGTTATGTATTATTCAAAGAAAAAACACCTAATAGACAAGCCAAATGCCAGAAAAATCCACCACGGGCAAATTTCTCGCCTAGGGGGGATTGCGATTTGGGTTTCTATCATGCTCACTTTTGGCTCTTTAATTTTATTGAGCTATTACCCAAAAGGTCAAGGGCTCTCGGGCATTATCGTGGGCGGCTCTTTGATGTTTTTAATGGGGCTTGTTGATGACATCTTTTGCCTTGGCGCAAAATTTAAATTATTTATCCAAATCGCAATTGCGACAATTGTAATCCTTCTTGGAGTTCGAATTGAAACACTTTACATTCCTTGGTGCCAATGTCCTTTGGACTTGGGGCTTATGACATATCCTATAACTTTGCTTTGGATTGTAGGAATTACAAATGCCGTGAACTTCATAGACGGCATAGACGGGCTCGCAGGCTCAATTGTTTCGATTTGCGCTCTTGCAATTGGGATAGTTTCTTTGGTTTTAGAGCCAAATTGCCAAATAAATGCCCTTATGGCTTTCATCTTGATGGGCGCGATGTGCGCATTTTTAACTTTCAACTACAACCCTGCTAAAATCTTTATGGGCGACTCAGGAGCCTTGTATTCAGGCTTTATGTTGGCAACTTTATCAATCACAGGGATTGTAAAACCGTCTTTGGGCGGATACACTATGTATCTTCCGATTTTAATTTTAGCAGTACCTTTGATGGATATAGCTTATTCTTCAATAAGAAGAATTATGAAAGGCTCAAGCCCATTTGTGGCAGACGCAGAGCACATTCACCACAAACTTTTGCACGCAGGCTATTCTCAAGACAAACTTGTTTTGCTTTTGGCCGGCTTTTCGATGGTTTGCGCTTTGCTTTCAATAATTGTTGTAAGCACAAAAAGCAAATTCATCATAATCGCCCTAAGCCTTATTGGTGTCTTGATTTTGCTTAATGTAATTTCTAAATTAATCAAAAAAAGCGACGAGCCCACAGAAGAGCAAAATTAACAAAATGTAAAAAAATACGCGCACAAATAGTAAAATTGCCATGTTTTTGGTACAATTGACCTACCCCAGCGGAATTAGAAAGGGTTTATACCAAATGAACAAAATTTTACTTACAGCGCTAACTATGTTTTTAACTCTTCAAAGCGCGCACGCATTCGACGTTGACGCTTTTATGGATAAACACATTGCGCCAATTTCTGATGTAATAGCTAACATCATTTTCTATCAAATCTCGCTTTGCGGAATTAAAATTCCTTTAATTATTTGTTGGATTTTGTTAGCTGGTATATTTTTCACAATATATTTCAAAGGTATCTCCGTTTGGGGCTTTAAACATGCTATTGAAACAGTAACAAAACCTGCAGAAAAAAATGGAGACATAGGGGAAGTATCTTCTATGCAAGCTTTAGCCACGGCACTTTCCGGAACAATAGGAATAGGCTCAATCGCAGGTGTTGCAATCTCTATTTCGATAGGCGGCCCTGGGGCGGCTTTTTGGATTTTTGCAGGCGCTTTGCTTGGCATGTCAATAAAATTTGTAGAAGCTACTTTAGCTGTAAAATATAGAAGATTTAACCCAGACGGCTCTGTTTCAGGCGGCCCTATGCATTATATCGCACACGGACTTACAAGAAACAAAATGCGCTGGTTAGGTCAACCTTTGTCTGTGATTTTCGCGATTTTATGTATCGGAGGAAGTATCACAGGCGGAAACATGATACAAAGCAACCAATCCGCCCACCAATTAATCTTCATCACAGGGGGCGAATCAAGCTTCTTGCACGGCAGCATTTGGATTTTTGGCTTAATTGTTGCGATTTTAGTCGGCCTTGTGACTATGGGCGGCATTAAATCTATCGCTAAAATCACGACTATCTTAGTTCCTACAATGTGCATTATGTATATCGTTTCTGGCCTTATCGTAATTTTTGCTAATTTTACAAATATCCCAAGCGCAGTCGCTTTAATTTTAAAAGAAGCATTTAACCCGACTTCCGTGGCAGGGGGCGTCATAGGGACAATTATCATAGGCTTAAGACGCTCTGTTCAATCAAACGAAGCAGGGACTGGTGCTGCTGCCATCGTTTATGCGACTGCTCAAACAAAAGAACCTGTTTCTCAAGGGTTTGTTGCTTTATTAGAAACATTCTTGACTGGCGTTTTGTGCTTGTTCACTTCTTTTGCAATCATTTTCTCCGGAGCGTTGGAATCTACTCAAATCGGACACATCTCTGGGATTGAACTTACTTCAAACGCATTTCAATCAGTAATTCCTTTCTTCCCTCCAATCTTGTCTTTGATTGCTTTGATGTTTGCCCTATCTACAATCATCTCTTGGGCATATTACGGACAAAAAGCTTGGACATTCTTGTTTGGCGAAGGGAAAAAACGCGCAGTTACCTTTAACCTAATCTATTGCGCCTTCATCGTAATAGGTTCTGTCATGAACGTTCAATCCGTAATCAACATCACAGACGCAATGATGGTTGCGATGTGCGTTCCAAACATCATTGTTTTATATATCTTATGCCCTGAAATCAAAAAAGACTTGATTGACTATTGCCAAAGATATAAAGTTACAAAATTATTTAAATAATTTTTAAATTTTTGAAAAGAGGATAAAAGAATTATGAAAAAAAGAACTTCTGAAATAAAACTTGAAGACAAAACAGAATTAGAGCTAATGCGCCACTACAAGGAGCTTTCAGACAAAAATTTCTGCATAGAAAAAGGCTTCTATCCTCTTGGCTCTTGCACTATGAAATATAACCCAAGGATTAACGAATGGGCAGCTCGCCTAGAAGGCTTTTCAAACCTTCACCCAAACCAAGACGACGAAGATTGCCAAGGTGCGCTTGAGGTTATGTATAAACTTCAAAACTATCTTAAAATCCTGACCGGCATGGCAGAAGTTTCCCTTCAACCTTGCGCCGGAGCCCATGGCGAATTCACTGGCATGATGGTGATTAAAAGATATTTTGAAGACATAAAAGAGCTAGACGCAAGAACAAAAGTAATTATCCCTGATAATGCCCATGGGACAAACCCTGCGAGCGCCGCTATGTGTGGCTTTGAAGTAGTTGAAGTGAAGTCAAACGAAAAAGGGCTTGTGGACATCGAAAAATTAAAAGAAATCGTAAAGCGCGAAGGAAAGTCAATCGCCGCCATTATGATGACAAACCCAAACACATTAGGGCTTTTCGACAATAATGTATTAGAAATTTCAAAAATAATGCACGACAACGGTTCGCTTTTATATTACGACGGCGCAAACTTCAACGCGATTATGGGCTACACAAACCCAAAACTCATGGGGTTTGACGTTGTGCATTTAAATCTGCATAAAACTTTCTCCACTCCACACGCAGGCGGAGGCCCCGGGGCTGGGCCTGTTGGGGTCGTAGAAAAATTAAGACCATATTTGCCAAACCCAAGAATAGAGTTGAAAGACGGCAAATACATAAGAAATTATGACTACAAAAAATCCATAGGCAAAGTTGCGACTTTCTTTGGCAATTTTTCTGTAATCGTAAGAGCTTATACATATATCTATATGCTTGGAAAATCCTTGAAAGACGTCTCTTCTGACGCAGTTTTAGCTGCGAACTATTTGAAAAATGAATTAAGCAAAACTTATAACATTGCCTTCAAGCAACATTGCATGCACGAATTTGTTATAGATAATTCAGACAAAAAAGAAAAAAATGTGTCGACTTTAGATATCGCAAAGCGCCTTATGGACGAAAACATACACCCCGCAACGATTTATTTTCCTCTAATCGTCCACGAAGCATTCATGGTGGAACCTACGGAATCTGAAACAAAGCAGGTTTTGGATAATTTTGTAGATGTGATGACAAAAATCGCGAAAGAAATTGATGATGGCGAAGATTTCCATAGTTATCCAAAGACCACTCCAATTACGAGGGTTGATGAGGTTTTGGCTGCAAGACACCCTGACTTGAGGGCATAGGCTGGGCACTACGAATTGTAAATATGTCATTTCGAAGTTACTAGAAAATTGTTTGAGTAAAGCGGGTGCTGTTTTTTTTATGCCTACTTCATGTTTTAGGTTCTTTCACGAGTAATCAATGTTATCTTGCACTTGTTCACTTTCTCTTTTACCATTTCTCAGGCGCCGAAAAAATGCAAAAGAGAAAGTGAACCGAAAGAGAAAAATCTAAGGCTTTTACAACACCCCACAATTAAAAAACAAATGTCTGAAGAAAAACAGTCAAGCGCGCCAGAAAAGCTATCTCCCGAAGTACGAGAGAAACAACTAATACAACAAGACAAGACGGCTTGCTCTCCGGTTTTTCTTTTCATATGCCATTTGTTTTTTAATTTCTACTATTAAGAAGAAACTAAAGCTAAAAAATAATTAAATAATTAAAAAAAGCAGAAATTCAAAAATAAACATCACTAAAGAAAATCGACATTGGTGGACGACCGTCCGACATGTGATTTAAAATGAGAACATGTATAACTAGAATTAGCTTTTTTGGGAGTCCGCACTGGAGGTTTTCAGATGTTTATTTTTGAATTGAAGGATACAAGAAAAGCGATATTTTCTTCTTTTTGGTTCCTTTTTTCTTCTTTTGTATCGCTCAAAAGAAGAAAAATGAACAAATCCAGATTGCTGAATTCAAGCATTCCATGTTTTAGAGATTCCGCTCTAGCTATCGCTTGCTCCTGTGAAATCGAAGATTTCTACGTCGCCATGGTACGGACCACACAAAAGCCAAACTCGTCGTTTGTCTTTTGTTTCGCACACCTTTGCCCTCAACTTCGTTCGCCAAGCAAAGCATTGCTAGGCTCGCTTTATTCGGGTTATCCGCCTGTGCAATCAAAGATTGCTTCGCTCATTTCGCTTTCGCTACATTCACAACGGCAGCTATCTAAGGTCTTCGTGCTTGCTGCCCGTTCATCACGGCCAGCAGCGCACTTCGCACAGTATGCCCTCATTTTGCTCGCTAAGCGCAGTCGCGCTAAAGCTCGCTTTATTCGGGTTTGCTCCTGTGGAATCAAAGATTTCTACGTCGCCGTCGTAGTGCTTAATCGCCAAAGCTCATCGCTTTGCCGATTATCGCACCGGCTATCGCATTAAAAAAACTCTGCTTGCAAGAGCAAGCAGAGGGTATGTTTAACTATTTACAACAATACTTATAGTACTAAAATTTTTTAAAATAGCGGGTTTTTGTCTTTTTTGAAATTTCTGCCATTTTGTCGCGGGCGCGCTTCGCGCGCACTCTTTGGCTTTTTTCTTTGTTCCTTTTGTTCAGTTGATCAAAGGAAAAAATTTTTAAATTATTCTTGTGCTTTGTGTGGTGTCCCTATGTTTTAGAGATTCTGAACAAATTGAAAAACTGCGTTTTACTTTAAGCTATGACTCTGCATTATGCCACCCGCTTCTGGCCGACTCAAAAAACAATCGCCAAAGGCTCAGATTTTTTACGTCATCTGCGCATATTTCATCTGTATGGCTCATACTTCACCTACAGCTGAAAAATCATCGCAGCTGTCACAATGCGACGCACACTTATGCTCTCGCCATCGTTCACCAAGCAAAGCATTGCTAGGCTCACTCGGCTCAAGAGTTTTTCTAGTTTTTCGCAATGACGGATTTAAGACACCGACTTCCATAAATTCACAAAATAAATATTCAATTTTAAAAGTACAAAATAAAATAAATAAAATTTTTAAATAATTAAATAGTTAAATTTAATTAAATATCTTGGAGGCAACGGACAGAAAACGCGTACGTGCGGCGGTAGTAATACTTAATCCAACTACCTTGCGACAAGTAGTAGAGGTATGCGTTCGTGGAACTGTAGATAGTGCCACTCCATACGATGTCCGGGTAGCAACGGCCAGTGTAGGAGCCGGGGCAACTACTGGAACTGTCGCAGTAGGCAGAAGAGTAGCCTGAATAGTAGTCGCAAAGCATTAAACCATTGTTTCCTTTGCTTTTTGAATTAGTAAGCCAATTAGACATTTCAGAAGTTGTTGGTAATCTCCAAGACTTATCTCCTTTTTTGTAGTTTGCACAAATCGCATTCGCTGCAGCCCAATTGCAAACAGTTCTATTGCAGCCAGAGTAATTTCCATTTGTAGCATCACAAGAAGAGCCCGAAGTCGAGCCTTGCCAACAACATTTTGTTGAATAGTTGCTTGAAGAGCCACAAGTTTGCCCAGTACCCACTACGGTGACCCCTGCTGAAGTCGGGATTGCAGTTTCCGTAGAATCTCCCATGTTGTATTTTGTGATACAATAGTTTCCAACTTTCATGAAATATTGGCCGGAGCAAGAAAATTCAGGCACACAGGCGCTCCCTGAGATTTTATATCCTGTGTTACATTTTGTGCAAGCGCCAGTGGAATTATTTATTGTAGTACAGTTTGCGGTGTTTGTAGAAGTGGAACAAGAACTTGCGCCTCCTGTTGAATAAGATGTTCCAGAGCAAGCAGTTTTAGAATTATTTGTGCAATAATAGCCGGCAGGGCAATATACGCAGGCACCATTATTTAAATAGTAGCCATTATTGCATTTTGAACATTTTCCTGTGGTGTTATCTATTGTTATACAATTTGCGCTATTTGAAGAGCTCGAGCAAGAGCTTGCATTACCTGTTGAATATGTGGTTCCCGTGCATGCTGTTTTGTTGTTGTTTGAGCAAGCATAGCCCGCAGGGCAAGGAAGGCATTTTCCGCTCGAGAGGTAATAGCCATTTGAGCAGATTTTGCAGCCATTTTTGTCATTATAATAGGTCGCACAATTATCTACATTTGTAGAATTAGAGCAACTTGTAGCGCCTGCTAGGGAATAAGTTTTTCCTGTGCAAGAATGTTTTGCTGTTGTGCCATCGCAAAAATAGCCCGCTTCGCACTTTGTACAAGTGGTTTTTGAAGAATTTAGGTAGTATTCAGTTTTGCATTTTGTGCAGCTTGAAAGAGTGGTGCAAGCAGCGCAATTTGAAATTGAATTTGCGCAATCTTTTGGGCTCGAAGAGCCATCACAATATTTCCCAGACGGGCAAGATTGGCATTTTGAATTAGAATCAAGATAGTAGTTTTCTTTGCATTTTTTACAAGCTTTTGAGTTACATTGAATACAATTTTCGCTTCTTGAAGTGCAAGATTCGCATTGGCATTTGCCAACATTTAAATAGCCGTCGCAATCGTCAAAAGTGCAAGAAATACAAGTGTTTTCAAAGCAAGAGTTACATGTTCCTCCGCTTTTGCTGAATTCTTCGCAATCCGAGCGAATTGTGGAAATTGCAGTTGCGCCAGCGATGAGCGTGTTTTTAGTTAATTTTTTGGTAATCACAGGGGTGAAAGCCGCAGCCACGATTGAGATTACAATCAAAGAAATCATAAGCTCTATTAAAGAAAAAGCTCGTGAAAATTTTTTCTTATTTTCTTTTTTTAAATCGCCCAAGTGGCTTGCCCCGACAAGGGGAGCACAAACTTGCTTTTCCATGGTATTTTCCTTTTAAAGTTTTGATGTGATTTTTGTGTTTGATTTGCTCAAAAGGAGCACTGAATAAAACCTTGATGAAACATTAAAACGCAAACTATTTCAACAATACCTACGAAAAGACGCCAAAAAGCGCTTTTCGAGCTTTTGATTATAGAAAGCAAGTGTTATTTTGTGTTTCAAATTAATATAGTTTGACATGATATTACTTCATTATTTTGAAGTAGTCAAGAAAAAATAAATTTTTGCAACATTTTAATGATATTTTTAAAGAGCTCCGACTGATTTCTATGAGGATTTAAGATGAACAACTTGAGCAAAGAAAAATTAAATTATTATAAAAATAAAAAAAATCTCACAAACAACGAAATTTCAAAAAAGGCAGATATCCCAATCAGCAACATAGATAAGATTTTTAGCGGAAAAAATTTGAATCCGACTTTAAACACTATTCAAAAAATCGCACAAATTTTGGATTGCGCGATAGATGACTTGATAGAAAGTTCTTCTTCTCCCCAAAGCCCAATCCACGTGAATTCTGACGTTTTGAAATTAATCGGGCAAATCAAAGGGAAGAAAAAATATATCGAAGTTTTGAAAATGATGTTAGAGATGTCTGAAGCGGATTTTAACATGTTCTACATCATCGCAAGAAAATTCACAAAACCTGTTTCAAAAAAATAGTTTTAAAGGAAATTTGGCTTTATTTTCTAATCCTTCATAAAAATGATGGACAAAAAGCGCAAAGATAGTATTATTTTGTTAAGATGGAAAACCAGAACTTTAGCGATTTAGATAATCAATATATCACAGAAAACGTCAACGAAAACTATGATATGTCTGTCTCTGACGACTTTAAAAAGGGCTGCAAACTTTATAACTTCAGGCGCCCAGACAAGTTTTCAAAAGAACATTTGAAGGCTTTACAAGACATTCATAGAGATTTCGTGCGCCAGCTTGCGACAGACCTTACCGGATATTTGAGAATGGAAATCGAAATCGACGTCATTTCCGTGGATCAGTTGACTTATGAAGAATATGTCTGCTCAATGCCAAGTCATATTCAAAACATGATTTTTAAATTGAACCCCTTGTCGGGAGAGATTTCTTTGGGCATGAGCCCTGAGGTTTTGTCTGTGATACTAGATAGAATGCTAGGTGGCTCTGGGGTCATGAGCGAACATAATAAAGAATTAACCCAAATCGAAGAATTGTTGACGATTAAATTTGTGGAGCGCGCAATTAAGGTCTTAGAAGAAGCTTGGAGCCCGATTATTCCTTTGAAATCGGAATTTGTGGCGCTCGCAAACGGATATCACACAGTACCCATCACAAACAGCGGAGAAATCGTGACTTTGATTTCTTTTGAAGTGCGCTTGGGGCAAAAGAACTTTGGACTTATGAATTTGTGTTTTCCATACCCTGTCTTGGAGACAGTTTTGCCCAAATTGACTCCGCAATACATCTACCAACACGCAAGCGTTGTTTCAAACGAAATCGGAAGAAACGAGACTTTAGAAAGGTTGAAGGGTGCTAAAGTCGAGATGGAAGTGATTTTGGGCAAAGCACAAATCGAAATCAACGACATCTTGGACTTGAAAGAAGGAGACGTCATCAAGCTCGACCAAAAATTGAACGAAGAGCTTGTCGCATGTGTGAACCAAAAGAAGAAATTCTTCGTTGTCCCAGGGATTTTTCAAAACAAAGTTTGCGTGAAAATCGCAGGCCAATTTAAAGAAAAGGAGTAGGACTTTGGAAAAAGAGCCACAAAACCTTGATATTTCTAAATTAGAAAATGTTGAAAAGCCAAAAAAAGCGCCAAAAAACAGAACATGTTCTTTAATTATGGACGTGGAATTAGAGATGAGCGCGATTTTAGGAGAAGTGGACATTTCTTTAAAAAAAGTCTTAGACCTCACAAAGGGTTCGATTATCAAACTGGACAACAAAACGACAGAGCCCGTGAAGCTTTTGGCGAACGGACAAGAAGTCGCAAGCGGAGAAGTTGTCATCATCGAAGACAACTTTGGAATTAGAATCACGCATGTGGAAAATAACAAGATTTCATAACGATAAAGGCAAAATAAATGGAAGAAAACAATACAATAGAAGTTGACGTTGAAATTATAAAGACTTTGTTTGAAATGGCGAAATTGCCATATCCGGAAGAGCTTTCAAGCGTCGACCTTTTAAATTGCCTTTTGAAATTGAAAAACGACTTAGCAAACACAAGCCAAGATTTCACCCCGGAAATGGTGCAAACGCAAGAAGAAATACCTTTGAGCACAAAGTCGAACAACGTTCTTGTAATCGACGACATTGGGATTGTGACTTATCAATTGAAGGTCATGTTGAGCGCTATGGGCTATAATGTGCATGTCGCAAAAGACATTTTTGGCGGAATAAATATTTTTGTTAAGTCGAATTATGATTTTGTCATAATGGATTTGTTTGTTTCAACCGAACAAGAAGGCTATACTTTGCTCCACGAGGTCAAAAAAATCGTCGCGAAGAACAATTTAGCGACAAAAATCATCGTTATCACAGCTTCAAACAAAACGGAAAATAGGGTGAAATGCTTAAATGGCGGAGCAGATTATTTTGTGAAGAAAGATAGCGGTTGGCAAGACAAAATTGCACAAATTGTGGGCGAGCCAAGTTATATATAATTGTAAATAATTATTACAAATTTTACATTTTTTTTGAGAGATTGCTTATATTTATTTTTTGATACTATAATTAGATATGATGACAAATTGCAAAGAGGACAAAAAAATAGCGCTTTATCCGGGAAGCTTCGACCCCATCACAAACGGACACTTGGACGTTTTGGAAAGGGCCAGCCGAATGTTCGATAGAGTGTTTATCGCGGTTTTATCTAATTCCACAAAAAAAGCCTTTTTGACTGTCGAAGAAAGAGTGACTCTCATAAAAGAAGCGACTCAAAACCTGAAAAACGTCGAAGTTGCGAGCTTTGACGGCTTGACTGTAGAATTTGCAAAGAAAATTGGCGCAAAATTTTTAATCAGAGGCTTGCGCTCTTTGACCGATTTCGACTACGAAATCCAACTTTGCCAAACAAACCAAGTCCTAGCACCCGAAATCGACACAGTATATTTGTCAACTCGCGCAGAACACAATTTTATTTCTTCTAGCATGATTAGAGAATTATCAAATTATCATGCTGATATTTCTAAATTTGTTCCAAAAAATGTGGTAGAATATTTAAAGAAAGATATTGGAAAGGTATTGGGCTAAAATGGCAGAAGCAGAAACTAGAATGTTTGATTTAATTAACGATTTAGATGCCTTGAGAGATGACGGTATTCCTATTTTGCCAGGGAGATTGTTGGTCAACGCAAAAGAATTATATCGCATAATCCATGCGTTTCCTAATGCTATTTCTGATGAAATCAATGACGCAAGAATTATTTTAAAGAAAAAAGACGACATCTTGCAAGAAGCTAAAATGAGAGCAGAACGCATTATCCAAGACGCAGAAAACGAAAGATATAAGCTTTTAAACGAATCTAGCTTGAATAAGGCTATGGAAGAACATGCTGAAAAATTCAGACAAGCAGTCTTTGAAGAATGTCAACAAATCAAAATGGCAGCAGTGAACGAAGCGCAAGAAGTTCGCTTAAGCGCAAAGAACGATTCTTTAAGAATGAAAGAAGATTCTCAAGAATATGCTCAACAGCTTCTAAACCACTTAGAACAAGACCTCGATAGATTATATCAAGTTGTTCATAATGGCCAAACAAAATTGCAAGAAATGAAACAACAAGACAACTTGCAACAAATGCAACAACATCAATAATTAGAGCTTAAACACTTCTAGGCTTCTATTTAAAATATTATTTATATGCGCAATCGCAAAACCGTAATTAGTAATTTTTACACCTTGCTTTTGCGCTTTTTCAATTCTTGCTTTCATTTGCGCTTCGTTTATCATACAACCGCCGCAATGGATTATAAGAGAATATTTTCCTAAGTCTTGAGGAAAATCCTGTCCGGAAGTGAATTCAAAATTGAGCTCTTTTTTTGAGTGGCTCAAAAGCCACTTTGGAAGCTTCACCGTTCCAATGTCTTCGCATTGGCGGTGGTGCGTGCAAGCTTCTGAAATTAAAATTGTGTCTTTGTCTTTTAAAAAATCGATTTTTTGAGCTCCTTCCAAAAAAACTTCCAAATTCCCTTTAAAATTCGCAAAAAGAATAGAAAAAGAAGTCAAAATGACGCTTTTTGGAACAATATCTTTTATTTTATTAAAGACTTGAGAATCGGTTATGACCATCTTTGGAGGGGTTTTTAGAGAATTCAGAGTTTCTTTTAGTTCGGTGTCTTGAGAAATTATGCAAATCGCATTTTTATCCAAAATTTCTCTAATCACAAGCTGCTGGGGCATTATGAGTCTTCCTTTTGGGGCAGAAGAATCAATAGGAACGCACAAAACAACAATGTCTTTAGAATTTAGTTTGTCTTTTATTATAAATTTTTCTTGTTTTTTGTTTTTTAAATTCGCAATTTTTTCTTTTAATTCTTCAATGTTGAAGCCCGTTTTCGCGCTCACAATGATTTCATTTTCTTTTAAAATCGGAAATTCTTTTTTATATAAATCAGATTTATTATAGATTATTAAATATGGGATTTTTCTTTCTTTGAAGGCTTCTATTAATTCTTCGTTTTTTTCGTTTTTTTTATCAATTTTATTTATGTCTAAAACAAGAAGGGCGATATCGGAGCTTTCGAGCACTTTTTTAGTTTTTTCAAGCCTTTTTTGCCCTAGCAAGGTTTCGTCGTCTAGCCCTGCAGTATCAATCAAAACAACTGGGCCCAAAGGCAAAATCTCCATCGATTTTTTAACTGCGTCAGTCGTTGTGCCTTCTACGTCTGAAACGATTGAGACTTCTTGATTTGCAATTTTATTAATTAAGCTCGATTTTCCGGTGTTCACAGAGCCAAAAAGCGCGATGTGACACCTTATGGAATTTGGAGTTATTGAAAATTGTTCTCTATTTTCCATTAAAATCTAAAATCCCTTTTTCCTTCTTTAATTTCTTTTAAATTTTCGGTTAAAATTTCTATTACTTTTTCGTTTTTGATTTCTTTAAGCGCTTTTTCAATCAGCTTTTCGCCCTTTTCTTTGGTTTCTTTTGAAGCGTAATCTTCCAAAAATTCGCTCAAGGTTATGATTGAATTTGGAACGCAGCAATTTTGGATTTGGCCTGTTTTACATAAGGACATAAATCTATCACCCGTCCTTCCTTCTCTATAGCAAGCTGTGCAAAAAGAAGGAACATAACCTAAGTCTATGAGCCAATCTACGACTTCTGAAAGGGTTCTTTCGTCTGAAACGTCAAATTGTTCTGTGTCTTTTGGCCCTTCTTCTTCGCAATATCCGCCCACGCTTGTCCTAGAGCCCCCTGAAATCTGGGTTATGCCGAGCTCAAGCGCTTCTTTTCTTGTTTGCTTAGATTCTCTAGTAGAGATAATCATGCCTGTATACGGAACGGCAATTCTAATTAATGCAATGATTTTCTTAAAAGTTTCGTCATCAAGCGCATTTTTAAAGTCATCTGGGTTTATGTCATCTGCGCTTTTTATTCTTGGAACAGAAATCGTATGAGGGCCAACTCCAAAAACGCTTTCTAGGTGCTCTTTATGAAGCATTAAACCCACAAGCTCATATTTATATGTCTCAAGTCCAAATAAAACCCCTAGCCCGACGTCATCGATCCCCGCTTCCATCGCTCTATCCATAGCGCTCGTGTGGTAGTCGTAGTTGTGCTTTGGGCCCGTTGGGTGCAAGGCTTCATAAGATTTTTTATTATATGTTTCTTGAAAAAGAATATATGTCCCAATCCCAGCTTCTTTTAGTTTTTTATAGTTTTCCACTGTAGTTGCTGCGATATTAACATTCACCCTTCTGATTGCGCCATTTTTGTGCTTTATTGAATAAATTGTTTTTATGCTATCTAAAATATATTCAATGGGATTGTTTATGGGGTCTTCCCCAGCTTCAATAGCAAGCCTCTTGTGTCCCATATCTTGAAGAGCTATTGTTTCTTTTTTTATTTCTTCTTGGGATAATTTTTTTCTTAGGATGTTTTTATTTTTAAAGTGATATGGACAATAAACGCAGCCGTTCACGCAAAAATTTGATAAATATAAAGGCGCAAACATCACAATTCTATTGCCATAGAAAGTTTTTTTGATTTCTTTTGCTAAAGCAAAAATCTTCTTCCAGACTTTTTCATCTTCACATTCCATCAAAAGCGCTGCTTCTTTATGGCTCAAGCCCATAGCCAAAGTCTTTTCTCCCATCTTTTTTGGGCGCGCATTTTCAAGAATTTCATTTATTAATGAAAGATTATCTTTATTTTCTTTTGCATATTCCAGAGAATTTAAAATTTCTTCGTCTGAAATAAATTCTTCGCTTTTTTTTGATTTTGGATTATACATATTTTCCCTCTTTGCTTCAGCACTTTAATCGTAACTCTTAAGCTCTTTAAAATCAAATATTCTAAAAAATTTGCACTTATATTCTTGCTATATTAAAATGTTTTTATGTCACCAAACGAAATAATTGAAAATAGCGAAAATAATCTAAGCCAAGCTCCAAGAAAAAAATTCGTCTTAAAGAAAAGAACTTCTGGAGCCTTGAAGAATTATAAAATTGATTATGAAAAAGAGCTAAACGAAGCACAACTAGAAGCCGTAAAAGCGCAAACAGGCCCAGTTTTAGTCATCGCAGGGGCAGGAACAGGAAAAACCAAGACTTTAACATTTCGCTGCGCGAGGTTGATTGAAGATGGAATAAAGCCAGAAAACATCTTACTTTTGACTTTCACCAAAAAAGCAAGTAAAGAAATGCTCCAAAGGGCGACTATGGTCTTAGACGAAAGGTGCGAACACGTGGCAGGGGGCACTTTCCACAGCTTTTCAAATTTGATTTTGAGAAAATATAGCGCCCTTTTGGGCTTAAAAAATAATTTCACTATCTTAGATAGCGCAGATTGCGAGGACATAATCCAGCATACGACAAATAAGCTTTTTCCTAAAAAAGAAAAAAGATTTCCAAAAAAAGGAACGATTTTAGAAATTTATTCTAAATCTGTAAATAAAGAATTACCCGTGAAAAAAATCATCGAGGACGAATTTTATAATTTTAAAGACGTCGAAGATAAAATAATCGAAATCCACAAAGCCTATGTCCAATATAAAAGAGAAAATTCGATTTTGGATTATGACGACTTGTTGCTTTATTTGAAATTTTTATTAACCGACCACGAAGCAATTAGGAAAAAATTGTCAAACACTTATAAATATATTATGGTGGACGAATACCAAGACACAAACACTCTTCAAGCGGACATCATAAAGCTTTTAGCAAGCGAACACAATAACGTCATGGCAGTGGGCGACGACGCGCAAAGCATATATTCCTTTAGGGGTGCAAATTGGCAAAATATTTTGAACTTCGAAAAAGAATTTAAAAATACAAAGCTGATTAAATTAGAAAAAAATTATAGAAGCAACCAAAATATCTTAAATTTGACAAATAAGATAATTCAAAAAGCCACTATGGGCTACAAAAAAGAGCTTTATAGCGAAATTAAAAGCCCAAAAAAGCCAGCGCTCATAAGAGCAATAAATTCTCAGATGGAAGCGGAATTCATCTGCCAAAAAGTATTAGAGCTCATAGACGAAGGGGTGGAATTAGGAGATATTTGCGTTCTTGCGAGAAACGCAAGAATGAGCTTCAACCTTGAAATCGAGCTTCCAAAATACAATATTCCTTTCCAAAAGTTTGGCGGGCCAAAGTTTATGGAAACAGCGCACATAAAAGACCTAATCGCACATTTAAGAGTAATCTTAAACCCAGACGACACGATTTCGATGTCTAGGATTTTGCTTCTTTTAAAAGGCGTCGGGGCAAGAGCAATCGAAGAAATCATTCCTCAATTGAAATCTAAAAATTACGAGATGAAATATCTTCCAAGCAGGCTAAATGGGGTCTTAGAGCCTTTAGTTCGTATTCTTTCTCAAAACGAAAAAACTCAATATAACCTTCAAGAGCTCGTTTCTTTGTTGATTTCATATTACAAGCCAATTTTAAAAGACAAATATGACGATTGGCAAAAAAGAGAAAAAGACTTGGAACATTTTCAATATTTATCCACTCAATATAAAAAATTAGACGCATTTTTGTCTGATTTAGCTTTAGAGCCTCCTGACGCTTCTGTTGAAGGAATGTATAAAAGAAACATAAAAGACGATTGTCTCACAATCTCCACAATCCACTCTGCAAAAGGGCTAGAGTGGCAAAGCGTATTCATCATTGGAGCGGTCGACGGAAGATTTCCAAGCGCATATTCTTTTAATTCGACAGAAGAATTAGAAGAAGAGCTTCGCCTTATGTATGTCGCAACCACAAGAGCCAAAGAAGATTTATTCATCAGCTATCCCGTTGATATGTATGATTATTCGAGCCAAATGGTCTTGTCGAAACCAAGCCGCTTTTTAGACGGAATTGAAGAAGATTTGCTTGAAATTTGGGATATTGAAGCAGAATAATTTTAAGAATTGTAACAAAAAACTATAATTTTAAACTTTTTCATAAAGATTTTTTTGAAAATAGCCGTAAAACCTATTAAGGTCGAACAATAAAGGAGAAGATATTATGGCTGAAAATTATAGTTTAAATTCGGGCTTCGGCTTTAATATTTCAAGCAAAAACCCTTCAAAAATCCAAAAAGCTCCACAAGAGCAATCTAAAATAAGCAGTTTAAATGAAACTGTGGGCAATTTGTTCGATTCTATGACGAGCTATGTCGCCAAGTATGAAGACGTTTTCAACGGCGACATCGCAAAAGAAATCAACATGTATTCTCGCCAATCCATGATTGTGGGCATGAATTTAAAAGCCAGCGACAAAACAATTCACCGCTTCGATATGAATATCTAACTTAGCAAAAATTGGTGATTGAAACTTTCTTAAAAAATTGTATAATTATTTTAAAAATAATTTGAGGTTTTTATTATGAAAGAAAGATTTTTAAACGTAGTTAAATGGTTTTTGATAATTTTAGGGATTTTATTTTTGCTCCAATCTTTGATTATCATAGGAGCAATTTTGGGGCTCGTGAGCTTCGCAAACTTTGGCTCATCTAGTTTTGACTTTAAAAAACCTAAAAACGACATAAAAGAAATGGCTCCTATTATAAAATATGTCGATAAATATTTTGAAGAAAACGGCAAATACCCCAAAAACATAGACGAAGTGAAATTAAACAAAAAATATGACTTCAAATATGAATTATCCAAAGACGAAAATTGCTATAGCATAGAAGCAAAATCCAAAAAATCTGATGAAATCAAGCAATATCAAGAATGCTCGACAAAATCAGACGACAGCTCTTCTTATTCTCAAGTTTATATGTTCAGAAAATAACTATAAATAAGGGGCGATTTGCTTCGGAAATTCATTTTTAAAATCGTTAGACGGGTGCCTTACAAGCTCAAATTTTTCTATTCCAAGAGCGTTTAAGGCACTTTTTGCAGTAGAGCCCAAGGCGATTATTTTTATATTTGGAAATAAAAACAAAAAGTCTGATAAAAGCTCATAGTTTGCTTCCAATTCTTTTTTGTCTGGAGTTTCAAACCAGCGCTTTTTTGCGCCCTCTTTTTCTCCTTTTTCTTTTTCATCTTTTACGATATTAAAAGCAAAAGCATTCCACAAAACAAACTTACTTTCATCTTTTTTTGTGATTTCCTTCCAGACTTTGTTTGCCGTGATTTCGCCTTTTTTATATTTTTTTTGATTTTTTGAAGAATATTCTAAACCATATTTTTTATCCAACCCATATTGCTCAATTGTTTTTTCAGACGTCATCGCAACCCCAGAAAACCTCGCGCCCGTGCTCGGGGATTCTGCGATTAGAGCATAAGTTGCGTTTTTGGAATTGAGCAAATATTTTTTTAAGTTATTTTGGCGAATTATAGGAGCGTTTTCCCCAATGTCCTCTAAATCCCATTGCGCCCAAGGGTTGAAGATTTTTCTATTTAACCTTTCAGGGTTGAAATTTTTTAATTTTTCTATAAATTCATTAACTTTTTCTTCGAAATTTTGTTCTTGCACGGGTTTTCCTTTTTTACTCTTATTATTTAAATTGAAGCATATCTTTTTTAAAAAAGATATGCTTCTTGGAATTGTTTTGATTTTTGACTAAAGTTCGCTAACTAAAGCTTGCTAGGCTCAGGTGCTCCTGTCAAATCGGAGATTTGAAACGTCGCCATGGTACGGACTACGCTCTTGGCACTTGCTCAACGCAACTGCCTTCGAGCTTCGCACACCTCTGCCCTCGTTTTGCTCACTAAGCGCAGTCGCGCTAAAGTTCGCTACACTCGGGATTTTTCCTCGTCGGTGACACCTTTAATTGTTAGGTTCACTCTGCCTTTGTCGTCGATTTTTTGAACTTTTACAATTACTTCTTGGCCAATTGTCAAATGAGGTTCAATTGTTTCAATTCTTTCTTGACAGATTTGAGAAATGTGAACCATGCCGTCTTTTCCAGGAGCCAATTCAACAAAAGCGCCGATTGGAATAATTCTTACGACTTTGCCTTTGTAAACATTTCCAACTTCCGCTTTGAAAGTCAAATCTTTAATCATTTTTTCTGCGATTAAAGCACCTTCTTTGTCGTTTGAAGTGATTGTAACTTTGCCGTCATCTTGGATATCAATTTCAGCACCAGAAGCTTCAATAATGCTTCTAATCATTTTTCCACCAGGCCCGATTACTGTTCCTATGTCTTCTGTAGGAATAGTCATAGAAGTCAATCTTGGAGCATTTGGAGAAACTTCTGCACGAGGAGCAGAAATTGCTTCTGACATGCAATCCATGATGTATAATCTGCCATCTTTTGCTTGTCCCAAAGCGCGTCTTAAAGTTTCATTTGAAATCCCTTTGATTTTCATATCCATTTGAAGAGCGGTGATTCCTTCTCTGTTACCTGTAACTTTGAAGTCCATATCGCCCAAGAAATCTTCGATTCCTTGAATATCTGTTAAAACGATATCGCCATCTTCTTCGTGGATAAGACCCATAGCAACGCCACCTATCATGCATTTTACAGGAACACCTGCGTCCATCAAGGCCATAGAAGAAGCGCAAGTAGAACCCATAGAAGTTGAGCCGTTTGATTCTAAAACGTCTGATGTAACTCTAATTGCATAAGGGAATTCTTCTTTTGAAGGCAATGCCGGAACATTTGCTCTTTCCGCCAAGTTCCCATGGCCCACTTCACGGCGCCCAGGGCCACGAAGAGGTTTAACTTCGCCAACTGAAAATCCTGGGAAGATGTATTTGTGCATATAATCTTTTGTTTTAACTGGGTCAACGCCATCAAGCTCTTGAGCCATTCCAGGGCCAGCTAAAGTGGCAACTGAAAGGATTTGTGTTTGCCCACGAGTGAACACTGCAGAACCATGCACAGTTGGAAGAACCCCAACTTCGCACCAGATTGGGCGCACTTCCCAAGTTTTTCTTCCGTCTGCTCTAACGCCTTCGTTTTTAATCATTGCTCTCATGATTTTCTTTTCAAGAGCTTTGAATTCTTCTGCAACAAAGTCAATTCCTGTTTCTTCAATCATTTGCGCGATTGGGTGTTCGTCGCCTAAAGCTTCGATTTTTTCTTTAACAGTCGCTTTGATTGCGTCTAATTTTGCGCTTCTTTCTTCTCTATCAAATGTGTGATAAGCGTCCACAACTGCGTCATAAGCAGTTTCTTTGATGATAGAAGCAAGTTCAGAAGTGTCGTAAGGATTAACAAATTCTTTTCTTTCTACACCACATTCTTTTGCAAAAGCCAATTGAGCTTCGCATTGTTTTCTGATTTCAACTTGCGCAAATTCAACAGCAGCCATAATATCGTCTTCTGTCACAAATTTGCAACCTGCTTCAACCATGATAACTGAATCGTGTGTACCTGCGATAACGATATTCATATCTGATTTTTCGTCTTGGCTGTGTGTTGGGTTTGCGACAAATTCGCCATTTATTCTTCCAACTCTAACTGCGCCAACAGGGCCTTCAAAAGGAGCGCCTGAAAGCATTAAAGCAGTGGAAGCGCCGATTATAGACAAAATATCAGGTTGTTCTTCTTGGTCGTACGCAAATAATTGAGAAACAATTTGAACATCGTTTCTATATCCTTTAGGCCATAGAGGTCTAATTGGTCTATCGATAAGTCTTGAAACTAAGAT